>NZ_JBEZKI010000022.1:0-126291 GCF_040651615.1 Streptomyces sp. NPDC048417
CCACTGCCTCCAGAAACACGAACTGTTCGACGAACAGACCGCGTTCCCAACCCAACTTGCCACCGCAGCTTGACACTTAGCCGCGTGAGGTGTCTCACAGGGCAATACAGGACAGCGTCTCACGCAGGATAAGAACTCCTAACAAAGTGAGAGGTTGACCAGTCGGCGCCAGCAGATGATGCCGCAGGCCAGGCTGAGGAAGGCTTCGTGGATGTCGTCGCGGATCTCCCAGCGGATGCGTAGCCGGCGGAACCAGTGCAGCAGTGCAAAGCTCTGCTCGACCACCCAGCGGTGCACGCCCAGCCCGGAACCGTGCTCGACGCCGCGCCGCGCGACCAACGGGGTTATCCCCAGGGCCCGCACCTGCTTGCGGTACTTGTCGTGGTCGTAGCCGCGGTCGGCGTAGAGCGCGACCGGTCGTTGTCGGGGCCGTCCGCGCCGGCCGCGTACGGGCGGGACGGCTTGGATCAGGGGGATGAGCTGGGTGACGTCGTTGCGGTTTCCGCCGGTCAGCGATACCGCCAGCGGGATGCCGTGCCCTTCGGTGATCAGATGATGCTTGGAGCCTGTTCGGGCACGGTCGACCGGGCTCGGTCCTGTTTTGGGCCGCCTTTGAGTGCCCTGACGTGCGAGCCGTCGATCACCGCCCTCGACCAGTCCAGCGCGCCGGCGGCGTTCAGCTCGGCCAGGAGCGACTCGTGCAGACGCTGCCAGACTCCCGCGTCGTTCCAGTCACGCAGACGCCGCCAGCAGGTCATGCCGGAGCCGAAGCCCAGCTCCTGGGGCAAGAACTCCCACGGAATACCGGTGTACAGCACGAACAGGATGCCCGACAGCACCTTCCGGTCGTCCAGACGCTTGCGGCCCGGGTGATCCGTTCGGCGCGGTACAACCGGCAGCAACGGCTCGATCCGCGCCCACAGCCCATCCGGCACGATCCATGACGGCTGCTCACCCCTTCTCACATGCAGGCTAACAACCCATCAGACACCAACATTCCAAGGTGAGTTGCAGCATTCTGTTAGGAGTTCTAAGGGCGTGCAGATCTTTAACTCGTGGCTTTCTGTTCGGTGGTTCGTTGATCCGGCATGAGCGGGCTGGAAGAGCAACGGGCCGCGCTGGCGGCGAAGTTCGAGGCGATACTGCCGCACCTTGACGAGCGTCAGCGTCGCCTGTTGATAGGAGCGGAGGCCCAGTCTCTCGGTCACGGCGGGATCAGAGCGGTCGCCCGCGCCGCCGGCGTCCGTGAGGCGAGGGTGTCTGCCGGAATACATGAACTCGCCTCCGGAGAAGCCCCGTTGGGGCGCGCCCGTCGGCCCGGCGGCGGCCGCAAGCGCGTCGCCGACCGGAACCCGGCCGCTCGGGAGGCGCTTCTCACGCTGGTCGAGCCCGACGTCCGCGGGGATCCCATGTCGCCGCTGCGCTGGACCACCAAGTCCACCCGCAAGCTCGCCGAGGAACTGACCCGGCAGGGTCACAGGATCTGTGCGGACACGGTGGGCGACCTCCTGCGCGAGGAGGGCTTCAGCCTGCAGAGCAACGCCAAGACTCTGGAGGGCAAGCAGCATCCCGACCGGGACGCGCAGTTCAAGTACCTCAACGAACAGGCCCTCGCCCACCAGGACGGCGGGGCGCCGGTGATCAGTGTGGACACGAAGAAGAAGGAACTGGTCGGCCCGTTCAAGAACAACGGCCGTGAATGGGAGCCGAGAGGAGAGCCGGTACGGGTCGACACCCACGACTTCCCCGACCGCGAGCTGGGCAGAGCAGTGCCCTACGGCATCTACGACGTCGCCGCGAACACCGGCTGGGTCAACGTGGGCACCGACCACGACACCGCCGCATTCGCCGTCGAATCGATCCGCCGCTGGTGGAATGCAGCAGGGCGGGCCGCCTATCCCACGGCCGGCCAGCTGCTGATCACCGCCGACGCGGGCGGCTCCAACGGCTATCGCACCCGCACCTGGAAGACCGAACTCGCCGAATTCGCCGCCGAGTCCGGCCTGACCATCACCGTCTGCCACTTGCCTCCCGGCACATCGAAGTGGAACCGGATCGAGCACCGACTGTTCTCCCACATCACCATGAACTGGCGCGGCAGGCCCCTGACCAGCCACGAAGTCATCGTCCAGAGCATCGCAGCGACCACCACCAAAACCGGCCTGACCGTGCACGCCGAACTCGACACCAACCCCTACCCCACCGGCATCCAAGTCAGCGACGACCAGATCGCCGCCCTTCCGATCACCCGGCACCGCTTCCACGGCGACTGGAACTACACCCTCCACCCCCAGCATCAGCTGGACGAGGCGACGACCGACAGCACGTCAGACCAAGCCTCGACGGGCAGACAGCCTCGCCTGACGCGGCGTTCGCTGCAGGACCCAGAACTGACCGGGATGACCCGCCAGCAGCTCAGCGAGCTCATCGACGCGCTGACTCCAGCGCTGGAGTTTCAACGCGAGCAAGTACTCCGCACACGTCGCGGGCACGAGCGCCTGGTGGCCCCCGGCACAGGCCAAAGCCAAGCTCACCCGAGCCGACCGGGTCCTGGTCACCATCCTCCACCTGCGCAAACTCGCGACCATGGACCTCCTGGGCCAACTCTTCGGCGTCACCGCCATGACCATCAGCCGCGCGAAACAGGAAGTCCACCCACTCCTCGAAGCACACGGCCACCCCATTAGCACCTCTACCGCCCGCCTTCGCACACCAGCCGACGTCGCGACGTTCCTCGCTCCCGACCCCGCCAAGACCAAGGTCAAAAAGACGAGTTAAAGATCTGCATGCCCTAAGGAGGCGCTCGTCCACTGGGATTCGTGCCCTGGACCCACATGGCGATGTGGGAGCGGGAAATGGCCTCCAGTTCGGGCATACCGCTCTCCGCGGCAACGCGCGCGACCGCGGCGGCTGCTTGGGGCTGGGACCAGCCCGCTTCGCGCAGGAGTGCGGCAAGGGCGACGTTTCTCTCACGGGCCATGGACTGCCCCTCGGTTCCGAAATGATCTTTGACGCCTTTGACGGCCTTGAGGGCCTCGTAGGCATACCCCCCGGCAGGGATTCGCGGTTCGCTCAACGTAGCCGCCGGGTCACTCACCTTGCACGTCGGTGGACTGCAGTGCACTGCGTTCCCCCTTGAATTCCATCGATGGTTGCGAACGCTGCGGAAGGAGATCGTTCGCATGCCTCGTGGAGGAGCCAACCGCAAGCCCACTGCCGCCAGGCGGCAGTACTTCGAGCTGGTGCGTCAGGGGTTGAAGGGGGCTGCGGCAGCCCGCCAAGTGGGCGTATCCACCAGCTGTGGATCCAAGTGGTTCATAGAAGCTGGAAGCATGATCATCCCTGATGTCTCCGTCTCGCCACGCTTCCTCACCCAGGACGACCGCATCGCCATCGCCGACGGCCTGCGCACCGGGAAGCCGCCCACCACGATCGCCGCCGCGATCGGGAAGAGCACGTCCACCGTCTACCGGGAGATCGCCCGGGGAAAGAAGGAGGACGGAAGCTACGACCCCTGGTGGGCGCAGAATCAGGCACTGCTTCGCAGGCAGCGTCCGAAAACTGAGAAGATCCGCGACCATGCCCCGTTGCTCATCGTGGTCCGCGAGAAAATCGACGAGAAGTGGTCGCCGCAGCAGATCTCCCGCTACCTCCGGCGGCAGTACCCCGACGAGCCGCAGATGCACGCGTGCGCCGAGACGATCTATCGCGGGCTCTTCGCCGGGCTCCTGGGCCGGCGTCAGGGCAGGCTGCGGACTGGGCGAACCCGACGCAAGAAGCAGCGCCGGGGCGTTCCCTCACCCAACAAGATCAAGAACATGACCTTGATCCGCGACCGCCCCGCCATAGTCAACGACCGCTCCAGGCCAGGGGATTGGGAGGGTGATCTCATCATCGGCGGTGGACAGCGGTCGGCGATCGGGACGATGGTCGACCGGGCCACCCGCTTCGTGCGTCTGATCCATCTCCCTGACGGGTGGAAGGCCGGCCCGATGCGTGACGCTCTCACCGCACAGACCGCAGATCTCCCGGCGAGGGTGCGCAGAACCCTGACCTGGGACCAGGGCCGCGAGCTCGTACTGCACGAAGAGATAGAGCAGCTGACGGGGTTCCGGATCTACTTCTGCGACCCCCATTCGCCCTGGCAGCGCGGGACCAACGAAAACACCAACGGCCTGCTGCGGCAGTACTTTCCCAAAGGGTCTGACCTCGCGGTCCACGGCATCCGCAACCTGAGGGACGTCACCCGTCAACTCAACAACAGGCCCCGAATGGCCCTCGGCGACCGCACTCCGAAGGAGGCCATGCGAGACTGGGGCATAGCCTTGCAATAGGGTCAATTCGCAACCGTCACACGAAACCGCCCCCGCTCAAGTTGGCCTGATTCATATAGGAGTTGCGTCATGCGTCCCTCGCTGGCCCTTCGCCGGGCGTCCTGCCAACGCAGTGATCAGGTTCGGAGAAGCCACGCCCTTGGTGAACCCATCCTGCGACGGGACCAGGCGGCCTCCGCGACGGAGACGGTGACGTTTGTGCTGGGCGAGGACTCACCGTTGCCCGAGACTGCCGCCGATGTGGAGGACCTCGCACTGCGGCTGCGAGGACACGTCAGCCAGCTCGGAGCCCTGACTTCTTCGCAAGAGCCGGCCCTGCTCCGTGCGCAGCAGCTCTGCTCGGGTGGCCTCCCCAATGGCTACATGCCCAGCCGGGTTCATCTGGTCAGGCTGGCCGAGGCAACCCAAGATCTTATCGCTGCCGTGCAGACCCATGGCGATGCCCTCGCGCGGCCGGGCAGGCGGCGCTCGTGGAAGCCAGGGGTCAACGTGCTGCGCAGCGCGGTCTTTGCGCTCGCCTTCGCCTCCTTGATTCTGGCCGCGTCGGTGCCCCGCACATGACCGACACCGGAGCCGTTCTAATCGCGTTGATTCTCGGCCCCGTGGCGTAGCTGGCTCTCCGTCGTAGTCACCGCACCGACTACGCCACTTCGCAGGACGAGGACTCCTGGCCGAGTCAGAACGGGCGTCCCCCGCTCCGGTAGCCACCGAGCGCCGGCACCGCGGTGATTCGCTCGTCCTCACGCCGCAGCACGCCTAGCCACCCCCACCCTGACGAGCATCCCAATGCCTGAAAGATCCGCCCCGGTGATCCGATTCTTCTGGCACCGGACTACCGCGTCGACGAGCTCCTCAGCCTGTACACGCGCAGTAGCCCGTTCCGGGGATACACGAGGGAGACGAAGCGGAACTACATCACGGACGACTGTCTGTTCCTCAACTTCCTGTGGCAGCGCGGGAAGGTCTGGACGCAGGCGGTGGAGTCGGATGTCGAAGACTTCGAGTTCTGGCGACGAACATCGGCGGTCAACCCGGTGCGGGTGGGCGGGAACAAGTGGAATCGTGAACTGGCCGCGCTGATGAGCTTGTACACGTGGGCGACGAAGCCGGGGAATGAGTTCGTGCCGCGCAACCCGGTCCCGCTGCACCAGGTGGTGGGCCGTCATGGACAGATCGTGGAGGTGCCGGAAGGGAAGGCGAAGGACGCCAGGGGCGGCAACGTTCACTGGCTGACGCCTCGGGCGTTCCGGCTCTGGGTGGACGTGGGGCTGCGCGGGTTTGGCGCCGAGGGACTTCCCGCGCCGGGCTGGGTGGGTCGGAGCAGGCCACGGCCGAGGCCATCGCCGGCGCGTGGCGGGACAGGCCCTGGCCCGGCCGCGGACTGGGCTCGTATGAGGTGCTGGGCGCCGACGACGGAACGACGCTGGCGCATTTCTCCCAGGTCGAGGATCTGAGCGACATCCGGCCCAGGACCTGACCTGGAAGCAGGAAGTCGACGCGGTAGTGCCGGGGATCGAGCGTGTCGGCGTGGTCGCGGGCACGTTGCGCCGCAGCTCGCCCGCCTACGGACCAGCCGCCGGGGCCGCCTGCGTCGTGCTGGTCACCCGCGTTTTCGACAGCCCTGACCTGGGCCGGGCAAAGGGACTGGTGGAGGCGATGTTCCAGGGCAGCGCCGACACACCGTCGGCAGACGGACTACTGTCCGCGAACTTCTACGTCAGCGCCGAAGGGGCCCAGGTGTTCAACTACGCGTTGTGGACTTCGGCCGACGCACATGCCAGGGCCATCGCGCAGCGGCCGGCCGAGTTGGAGGCCAACGAGGAGTGGCAGCGGGCGCACGCATGGCCCGGGCTGGTGAGCACCACCTTTCAGCGATTCCGTCCGCTGCTGCGGCTCACCGCATCCGCCGGATAGTCCGCAGCGACCTGCGGCCCTGGTGGCGTGTGCTTCAGGGACGGGCGGCGCCGGAAGGCCGAAGGCGGGTGGTGAGGTCCGCGGCGAACTCCTCCGCTCGGGCGAGCTGGACGCGCAGCTTGTCGACCTGGTCGGCGGCTGCCTGCTGGTAGTCACGGATGCGGCCCATCAGGATTTCACGCTCGTCGGCGTCGAGCGCATCGGCGCTGTCGAGACGGTCAGTGGCCTGGAGCAGGTCCCGCATCTGCTCCAGCGTGAAGCCGAGCGGCTTCATGCGACGGATGACCATAAGGCGGGAGACGTCAGCGTCGGTGTAGAGGCGGAAGCCGCCCTGGGAGCGGGCGGAGGGGATGACCAGACCGGTCTCCTCGTAGTGCCGGATGGTGCGCAGCGACAGCTCGGTCCGCGCGGCGACCTCGCCGATCTGCATGTGCTCGCCGCTCACGCGCCTGCCTTCCGCATAGTCCGTCCTGCCGTCTGCCGCAGAACCGCTTCGATCTCTACCGTAACGTTAGGGTACAGTTTCTGGTGCTGGCACAGCTGTGTCGTCCCAGCACTCCATGGTGCGGGATCCGGTTCCGTACTGCCGTGTCGGGGCCGACGGCGTCCCCAGCGAAGACCGACCTGCAGGAGAAAGCGTGCGCATGCCCACGATCACTCGCGCCGCTGCCTGCCCGCCGTGACCCTTCGCCCGGCAGCAACAGCACGCCCGGTGCTCGCTGCTGCCCTCTGACTTCAGCCCGCCGCATGCGGGCTTCGCGGAAGGCCAGCCCGGCCTTCCTGCGTCTTCCCGCACACACCGGTGACGCCCGGCGTGCCCGACCATGACAGGTACTGCCTCTCTTGTCTGCATCCACAACTGTGCCCGCCATCGCGCGGCTGCGCGGCCTCAAGCCCGACTGGATCTCCGACCCGAAGGTGTGGCGCACCGAGGTCCTCGCCGGCCTGGTCGTCGCGCTCGCCCTGATTCCCGAAGCGATCTCGTTCTCGATCATTGCGGGTGTCGATCCGGCGATCGGTCTGTTCGCCTCCTTCACCATGGCCGTCACGATCTCGATCGTCGGTGGCCGTCGCGCGATGATCTCCGCTGCGACCGGTGCCGTCGCTCTGGTGATCGCCCCGCTCAACCGCGAGCACGGCTTCGGCTACCTCGTCGCGGCCGTGATCCTGGCCGGTGTCTTCCAGATCGTCCTGGGCGCGCTCGGCATGGCGAAGCTGATGCGGTTCGTGCCGCGCTCGGTGATGGTCGGCTTCGTCAACGCCCTCGCGATCCTGATCTTCATGGCGCAGGTCCCCGAGATGCACGACGTCCCCTGGGCCGTCTATCCGCTGATTATCGGCGGGCTGCTGCTGATGGTGTTCTTCCCGAAGGTCACCAAGGTGATCCCGGCGCCGCTCGCCTCCATCGTCATCCTCACCGTGATCACCCTGGCCGCCGGGATCGCGGTGCCGACCGTCGGCGACAAGGGCGACCTGCCCTCCTCCCTGCCGGTGCCGGGCCTGCCCGACGTTCCGTTCACGCTCGACACACTGACCACCATCGCCCCGTACGCGCTCGCCATGGCGCTCGTCGGTCTCATGGAATCGCTGATGACCGCGAAGCTCGTCGACGACATCACCGACACCCGCTCCAACAAGACCCGCGAGTCGATCGGGCAGGGCATCGCCAACATCGTCACGGGCTTCTTCGGCGGCATGGGCGGCTGCGCCATGATCGGCCAGACGATGATCAACGTACGGGTCTCCGGCGCCCGCACCCGCGTGTCCACCTTCTTGGCGGGCTCATTCCTGATGGTGTTGTGCATCGTCTTCGGCCCGGTCGTCTCCGACATCCCCATGGCCGCCCTCGTCGCGGTGATGGTGATGGTGTCCTTCGCAACCTTCGACTGGCACTCCATCGCGCCCAAGACCCTCAAGCGAATGCCCGCCGGCGAAATCACCGTCATGGTCATCACCGTCGCCATCGTGGTCGCCACCTCCAACCTCGCCATCGGCGTCGTCGTCGGTTCCATCACCGCCATGGTGATCTTCGCCAAGCGCGTCGCACACCTGGCCAACGTCACGTCGGTCACCGATCCCGACGGAGGCCAGGTCGTCTATTCCGTTACCGGCGAACTCTTCTTCGCCTCCTCCAACGACCTGGTCACCCGGTTCAACTACGCCACCGACCCGGACAAGGTCGTCATCGACCTGTCCGCCACCCACGTCTGGGATGCCTCCTCGGTCGCAGCCCTGGATGCGATCGAGACCAAGTACGCCCAGCGCGGCAAGAGCGTCGAGATCATCGGCCTGAACCGGCCCAGCGCCGACCTGCACAAGACGCTCAGCGGCGAACTCACCGCCGGTCACTGACCGGCGGCCGGTCCGCTCCCACCCTGTCGACACGCACAACTTGACAGGGAACGCACCTGGTCCGACGACACCACCCACGCCATCCACGAATCACAAACTCTGCGGGTCGAACGCGTCCACGAGGCCGATCCCCGCGAGACGGCCTGGACCATCGCAGCGTACGAAAGCCCCGTCTCCGACCGGATGTGGCACCTCACCATGACCGGCGCCACCCCGGCCCCCGTCCTTCAGACCCTTTTGAACGGGCTCGCCGAGGAAGACGACGCCTGGGAGACCTCGGTCGGCAGCCCCGTCGGCGACAAGACCGTCACCGCAGCCACCCGCGCCCTCACCGACGCCGGCTGGAAGCACACCGTGGACGGACGCTGGATCCGCTGGGCAACTCTCCAAGGAGACGCCGGCGTCCAGTTCGACGCATTCGCCGCCCCAAACCCCCCACAGCACCCTCGCCACCTGGACCATCTGGGCCGACGCCAGCATCGACCGTCCCACCTGGGCCATCACGGCCTCCCCCTACACACCCGCCGCGCTGCTGGCCAACCTCGCCGAGAACCTCGCCCATGGCACCGGCACGCGCCAGAACAGGCCCCATTACGGTGAGCGGCAGACCAGCCGGATCAGCGCAACACCCCTGCCCACGCCACCACCACATCCCGCCCGAGTCAGATCTCCTCGCTGACCTGTCGCGCCCGCCCGTACTCACAGCGACGGCACATCCGCGCTGTGTTCCGGTGCTCCGGAACCGAGCCGAGGGCTCAAGGGGCCGGAGACCGTGGCCAGGCGGGATACACGGAGTATCCAGGGCAGGATCCTCTGTCGCTGCGGTGTGTCGCCGGGGAGCCCATGACAAGATCGGGATAGCTGCCTACCGACAGCACGCCTGGTGTTCGGTACCTTTGTCACCGCCAGGGCAGGAGCAAAGCGCTGGGCGGCTGAGCGAATGTGGAGGGCTTCGTGAGCCAGGGGCGTGGCCCGATCGACACGCGGGTCAGGGAGCTGGCCGCTCGATCCGCAAACTTCGGTTTCTTGCTGCCTCACGAGCCTCTCTTGGTGCTGTACGGAGCAAGCGCAGAGGTAAACCTCTTCACTGACCCGAGCATCACGCTACTCAAGGGGCGTCAGTTCGGGGAGACACTCGCGACGGCCCTGGTCCGGCGATCTGGCATCACGGTCGGCAAGGACGATCAGGCCAACAGGGTGCACGCGCTTGCGCGGGCCGGCTTCCTCGACGAACCAGTACGGCTGATGTTCGATGCTCTTCGGCGCCCCGTGTCCGAATCCATGGACACAGACTTCACTCTTGAGCGAGAAGCCCTGCGCAGAGTCAAGCATTGCTTCCAGTTGGGGGTCTGGTTCCACCGCCTTCTGACCGGCGATCGGGAACAGATTCCTTTCATCCCGCCAGACGCTCCGGACTGGATCCAGACAGCAGAGCCGCCATGCGCGAGGATCTTCCCCTCGTCACCCCAGTCGACCTGGGCCTGGGCCCCTGGAATCACCTCGAACCGTCGGTGCATGCCCGCCAGTTCCCGCGGCGTGATCCCAAGCTCCTCGGCGATCCTCGGGCGGGCTTCCTGAACGTAGAGCTTGACTCGCTGATAGCTGCCCGTGAACCCCTACTCCCTGGCCAGCCGCTCGTGGATGACCGCGGCCTTCATTAAAACCTCTGCCCGAAGCATCGAATCGATCAGCGGTGCGAACTCGTCGATCACTCTCGCCAACGACCGCCCGTTCGTCGACCGCCGCGGCGGAGTCGCCGGCCCCAGCGCCGAGAGGTACTTGCGGACCGTCTTGCGGTCCAGCCCGGTCTCCCTGGAAATCTCCGAAAGGCTCATTGCCCCGGACTCCAACAGGCCGCGAAAACGCCGCAGTTCCAACCAGCGACGTGGATCCAAAACCACCCCCGACCACCCTTCGCCACCCACACCGACATGCAGCAGAGTGCCGAACGCGGCCCCTCAACACGTCAAGAACTGGGGACGTTCATCCGTACGCGGGTGGGGACGTTCATGTGTACGCCGACAGCGAGTGCCCCGACCAGCAGGTGCGTGTTCGCCCCGACGCCCCAGGCAGCGGGTGGGTCAGGGAGCTCGATCCAGTCGAACTGGATCTCCTCGCCCGGTGAGTGCTCGATCACCGCCCGGTCCCGGCCCTGCGAGGCGTGGCAGGGCTCGCAGTGCGGCCGGACGTCGAAGCGGCGAAGCGCTCGGGTGAAGGTCGAGTAGGCGCCTGCGTAGCCGAGCTGGACGATCTCGTCGAACAGGGTCGAGGCCCACAAGTGCGGGTCGTCTGCGAGGCGTTGACGGCAGTAATCCAGGAACGGCACGAACGCGTCCGGGGCCTGCCGACGCTGCTGCGGGACGCGCTCGCCGTTCAGGTAGGCGCGGATCGTCTTGCGGTCACGGCCCAGATGCTGGGCGATCGCCGAGATTGTCCAACCCTGGCGACGCAGTGCGTGCGCATCCAAGTCTTCCTCCCACGTGAGCACTCAGCCCTCCGAAGAGGCCGAACTCGTTGCCCACGCAGGCTTGCCATCGCTCCAACCGGCCATCCCGACACGCCGACCGAGATCACACGAAGGGTGGGGAGATCAACCGAGCAGGTTTGCCCCACCGCTGAGCACGGGGTGGGGACTTTCAAATATCGCCATCAGACGATGTAGGCGGGTTTTGATGTCGCTCGTGTGGAACGAGACCGGGGTCCGAGTACCGGACACCGCCTCGAACCAGCCCAGCACATGCCAAGATCCCGCCCGATCAACCGATCGGACAGGATCTCGTCAACCGCCCCGAGCTAACTCAAGAACAGTTGGGGCCTTGACCCCGGCAGGATCTGACCCTGCGGGTCCCGGCCAGCAGGGACAACGACAGCATCGGACTGTCCATCGGCCCCGACCCGTTGGGGGCCCTCATACCACCCCCGCCGCCACACGTCCCCGGCAGCATCGTGCGGACACGCTACGTTGAGCCCCGGCGTCAGGAGGATCCGGCGTCCGTGGTGTAGGTCAGAACCACGCATCCCTCGTTCCCCTCGTAGCCGGGGGTGGAAGACGCCTGGCGGCCGACATTGGACGCGCCGACGCTGCCGGCGCCGATTCCTCCATGACCGCCCACGCCGGCGGTAGGGCAGCTGTCGGGGCGCTGCGGGGGCGTGCCGCCAGCGCCGCCCCCACCGCGATAGTTGGTACTTCCGGCCTGGCCGCCCGTGCCGCCGTTGCCCGGGGTGATGGTGCGGTCGGTGCCCTCGCACCGGCTTGCCGCTTCGCCGCCGCCCCCTCCTCCGCGGGTGCCAAAACCGCTGGCCCAGAATCCGGATGCATCGCCGCCGGGCCCCTCCCAGCCGTGCTCGGCGGATGCCAGGGTTTTCCCGCCGACATCTACGGTGGTGTTGGAACCGTTCTTACCCCAGGCACCGTCATTGTCCATGCCGCTTCCGCCCGTGCCTCCCACTCCGCCGCTGCCGACCGTGAGGGAGATCTTCGATCCGCTCTTGACGGGGATGAGGCACGACACCACGGCCGAGCTGCCTCCGCCGCCCCCTCCTCCGCCGCTGAAGGAATCGCCGTTGTTGCCCCCACCCCCGCCTCCTCCTCCGCCGCCGCCCAGAGCCACGATGCGGATCTGACTGACGTCCTGCGGCACGGTGAAGGTGTGCGTGCCGGGTGAGGCAAACGTCTGCACCTGGGCAGCAGGCGCTGCGGACGCGGTACCCGGCGACAGGAATGACGCGGCCGCCATCGCAGACACCAGAACCGCGCGCCGCGGCCTGGAAGATGGAATGAATTTCACGAACAACTCCCTGAAGATCGATTCGGACATCGCAAGCTTCTCCACCTGCACCCATGTCCCATGCGCTTTCACGCATGGATTCGATCTTTCGGGGGCCCTCCTACTGGTGTCAGCCACCTTCTCGCTTGCATTCTGCGTCGTCTGTCTGATCGCGGGCTGCGTCATGTTGACTGTCTCGACAGTCAAAGCTGCGGCCGCGCGGCGCGCGCCAGCCAAGATCCGTTCCCGGCGGGGCACCATCGAGGGGCTGGAGGCCGGCCGCTGTACCGGGTGATCCTGGTCCGAGACGGCCTGGCCTGGTGGCGGGAGTGAACTTTAGGGTCCGCCGTTGATGGTGCTACGGGGGTCAAGCCAGGGCGTCTTCCACCGTCGCGCGCACGTCGAGCACCGTGTCGGCTCCGGTCATCTCCAGGATGCGGAGCAGTTGGCGGGTCGGCGCGGCCACGCGCAACTCGGTCAGCCGCCGGATGTGCAGCAGTATGTTCAGGAAGGTCGAGTCCGCGAAGGAGACACCGGAGGTGTCGACCACGACTCTGGGATGCTGTTGGGCTACGATCTCCATCGCCTCGGCCAGTGGTGAGATTGAGTTCATGTCGAAGGCGCCGTGAGCGACGACGACCCAGGCCCCGTTCCGTTCGTACTGCACTACCGTGGCCGGTCCGGTGGCAAAGCCGTTGACGGACGCGAATGGCGTCTTGTCGTTGCCGTCGGCGCGACTCATAAGGCCAGTACGCCCCGCGGGCCGTGACGTCGGGATTACGCGTCTCTCCAGGGTTGCCCAACAGCCCAAGGTCGGGACGACGCCCTGGGCGGCGGGCTGCCAGGGCGGTAACGACGGTTGGCCGCTTTCTTCAGAGATAGTCGGCCACTGCTGTCTCTGCTTCTGCGGGAAGAGGTCGGAGCGCGAGACGCTCCGGCCCCTTCGTCGCCTGCGCGACGCCGTCGGCTCCTAGTCCCCGGTGAGCTTGAAGGTGAACTGGTTGCGGCCGTCTCGCGAGTAGTCCAGATTCTCGGGGACATTCGAGGCGTCGGCGACGTCGATCGACTTGGTGTCGGAGTTCCAGACGAAGTAGATGGCGCCCACAGCGACGTAGACGCCGGAGTACTCGTCGCGGACGTAGATGGCGGTGGTGACCGGCGGGCCGTCCTCGGGCATGACGTCACAGCCGCCCCTTGCGCTGGAAGTTGCTGTTCAGCAGCAAGCAGGCCCCGGCGACGACCCCGAGGACCAGGGGGTAGCCAAAGGTCCAGCGTCCGGTTCACGCAGGCCGACCCACGTCGCCCTGGTCCGGCCGGTGCCGGGACTGCCGCAGGCCCGGGTCGGCTGCGTGGCGGCTGCGACCGCCCGGGGGTTGCAGCGGCGCCCCCGAGCGCGGGGACGGACGCGGGCGTCGGCGAGCGCGGTCGATGTCGTGTGCGGTGATGATCCCGCGCAACCTGTCGTCGTCCAGAACCAGGATGGGCAGTCCGCCACCGGCCACGACACGCTCCAGCACGGAGGTCAGCAGTTCGTCCGGGCTGGCGAGCGTGCACGCGGCCAGCGGTACCGCGACATCGCGTACGCGCGCCGATTGCCGCTGCCCGGGCGGCATGCCGACCAGCCGGCGCAGCTGTACGACACCGCTGAGGTGACCGTCGAAGTCCAGCAACGGCAGCACCGAGTGCCCGGACTGGGCTGCCGCCTCGGACAGGAAGCCGTCCACGGTCAGCCAGTCGGGACCGGTGACCACCGGAACGGTCATCGCCTGCTCCACCCGAACCCCGCGCAGGCCGGTGACCAGCTCCGCCCATCGACGTTCGGCCGCAGCGGCGACCCCGACAAACACACCGACGACGATCAGCCACAATCCGCCCGTAACCCCCCTCGCGAACGCCAGCCACCCCAGGACGGCCAGTGTGATGCCGACGACCTGGCCACTGCGCCCGGCGGCCCGCTGCGCCCGCTCACGGTCCCCGGTAAGCCGCCACAGCGCCGCCAGGAGCAGCCGGCCTCCGTCCAAGGGCGCGGCGGGCAGCAGGTTGAAGACGCCCAGCAGCAGGTTCATGCCACCGAACCAGCCCAGCACGGCAACCGCAATCCGCCAGCCCAGAGTCGCTTGAACGGCGACCGCCGCACCCCATCCGATGCCGCCGAGCAGCAGGCTGGCGAGCGGCCCGCTGACGGCGACCGCGAAGGCGGCCCGGGCTGTCGCCGGCCGGTCCATGCGGGTCAGTCCACCGAGAGCCCACAGCGTCACGTCCCGCACGGGCAACCCCGCTCGGCGGGCCGTCAAAGCATGAGCCCCCTCGTGCACCACCAGGCTCGCCAGCAACAGCACGGCACCGGCCGCCCCGGCGACCGCGTACACCACCGGCGCCAAGCCGGGCGCGTAGGCAGGCAGTGTCCGGTCGGCCAGGCCATACGCGAGGAACAGCATGATCAGCGGCACGCTCCAGTGCGCCTGCACCGCCACCCCGCGGACACTTGCGAGCCGGACCGCACCCTTCATCGCCATCACCGCCGACAGCCGCACCCGGCGACCGCACTCCGCCGCCGTCTTCAATTGTCCGCCTCCGGCTCCCGCGACCGGAAACGTCCGCTGTTGGGCACACGAAATATTTCGGACCTTGGGCGCAGGGGGGGCGGGCAGGCCGGACCAGAGGCGCTCGGGATGCGGCGATGCGGGAAGCCGTCGAGGCATGCGACTCGTGGCGGGCCTGACAGCCGGAGGTTGAGCAGCGCGCGCCACGTTCCCCTATGTCGTCGAGGAGCAGGAAGCCTTCTACCGCAGCCGTGAACTCACCGCTCCGCAGCGGTGGCGAACGAGGCTGTCAGGCTGCCGGAGCGGCTGGACCCGGCCGTCGCGTCCTAGGTTCGGCGTCGTACGGGGATGCCTCGCGGCGTCCGACAAGTGCCGGGTGCGGATGAGACCGCTGCGCAGGTGGTCTTCCTACGGCTTGTTCGCAGGCTGTGAATCGCGGAAGGCATGCGGACGGGTACGGCGAAGCCGGCACACGGTGATCAGGCGCTCCCTCCAGCGAGTTCGCGCGTGTTGCGGAGTGCGGCTCGTACCTCGCCCGGGGCACGGTTCAGCCTGGATGGTCCCGGTCGCTACACCGCTCGGCGGACAGGCGGCGCGACGTACTCGTCCCAGGGGTCTCCTCGGGTACTGGAAGCGGCTGTCGGCAGGGTGTGGATGTGTCGATCTCCGGTGCGGTTCGGTCGAGCCATTGAGCCGTGGTGCTGGCCTCCTCACGGGTCGGTGCGGACACCGCCAGGAGACGGAAGGGGGCGGTGGGCCGGAGTTCGACGCACACGACGGGTCTGCCGGGGCGGACGGCCACGAAGTCCGTCCCGGCGAGGTGGCCGCGTGTTCCGATGCACCGAGCCCCGGGAATCCAGAGGCCGCGCCGCGGGTCCCCGCGCAGGGTGCGCCACCAGTCGGCTTCGACCGTCACCCGGCACACCGCCGTCAGCGGCACCCGCAGGTCGCTGCGGCGGGCGGCTGCCCTTTCCAGCCACCCCAGGTGGACGACCAGGTCATCGCCGTCGACGAACATCCGCGCCATCGCTCGCTCCTCCCCCCATTTTCGTCTGGGAGAGGGCTGGATGTCGCGAGGGCGTTCTCCTGGCCGTTCACCAGGCCGGGACGGCCCTGGCCAGCGGGAAACCAGGGACTGGCGCTGATGTACATCCGCGCTGCCGCCGGCGATCACGGCACGCGCGTAGCCCTCCGTCTGCAGCAGACCCGGCAGCTGCAGCGGTTCATACACCCTGATCCGCTGCGCCATGTCCTCAAAACTCACCACTGCCTGGAGATGCTTCTGCGCCACCCCCGACCACGGCTGCCACCACGGCTGCTGGTTGGCCACCTGCGCCAGTTCCCGAAGCTGGGCCTGCTCCACAGGATCCGTGACCTGGTAGATGACGAAGAAGCGGGCGAGATCCTGCTCCTTGAACTGGTGCTGCCCGGTCTCGATACGGCTCACCTTGGAAACCGACGCGCCCAGCAGCCGAGCGACGTCCTCCTGCTTGAGACCGATGGCCGTACGGCGGGCACACAACGCGTTGCCCAGCACCATCCGCGGCGCGGACGGGACGATCTCGTCCCTGATATACCGCACACGAAGCACCGACTTCAGCGGATCCCCGGAACCCGCAGCGGCTGCCGACCTCCGACTCACATCCCCTCCTTGCGCACAGTGAGCACGACGGCGCTCATCGTGCACGACAGATCCGACAGGCAAGACGGAATCGGAAACATCCTCTCCCTTGGATCATGTAATCGGCTGAAAACCGATCGCCAAAGGGGAAGAAACAGTCTCGCATCCAACAGGCCCACCAGACGGCGCCGGGGGCCCTGCGTCCAAGGCCACGCAGGTGGCGGGGGCGCGCTCCGGCGCACAAGTGCGAGCCCTACCTCGACCCACGCGCCCACGACAGCCTGGACGAAGCCGTCGGCGACGTCGAGCGGCTGGGGCGCATGGTGCATGGGCTGCTCGCCCTGGCCCGCCTGGGGAACACCGCCACCACCCCGGAACCGACCGACCTGGACGCCATGCTGGCCGACCGCGCGGCGATGTGGCAGTCGCTCGCCGCCGAACAGCACGTCATACTCGCCGTCACCAGAACGACGGCGGGCCGGGTCTGGGCGATCCCGGGCGCCCTGGAGCAGGTCATCGACAACCTGGTGGCCAACGCGCTGCGGGTCTCCCCGCCCGGCACCACCCTCACCCGCGCTCCCGGCGCCGAGCCGCACGTCATCGACCAGGGCCCCGGCATGCCGCCGGCGGACCGGGAGCGGGCCTTCGACCGGTTCTGGCGAGCCTCCGACTCCCACCACGACGGCACCGGCCTCAGCCTGCCCATCGTCCGCCCCCTGGTCCGCGCCTCAGGCGGAGAGATCACCCTGCACCCCGCCCCTGACGGCGGCCTGGACGCCCGGGTCTGCCTGCACCCCCTGGCCCACGGGCTGACGCGTGCCGGCGACGGCTCACCACGGCCGACGCGGGCAACGGCCCCGGCGCACTGAGTCGTTGCTCTATCGAAACCGAGCATCCCGTCCGACGTCCCAGGACGGCGACCAGGCGGCCCAGTTCATCGGGCAGGGCAAGGTCACGGCCACACCGCTGTTCATGGCGTCCGTGGCGGCGACCGTACGCAATGCTGGCTTCGAACAGCCAATCATCTTGCCCGGACCGCGGCGACCCGGATCGAGGTCGGCCGCCGACCGCTGTCGGTCTATGACGAACTCACCGGCACCAAGCCCTTCACCTCCCGCCCCGACAGCTAAGGAACCGTCTTGAGCAAGCTGACCGGCACCGGCATCCGCACCACGGCCACCAAGCTCGGCCTGCCCCATCTCGCCGACGGTGTCGATGAGTTGGCCCGCCGGGCAGAGGAGGGCAAGCTCGGTTACTCGACTTCCTCGACCTGGTGCTGTCCGAGGAACTCGCGGTGAGGGACGACCGCCGCTTCCGCCGGTCTCTGCTGTTCTCGAAGCTCCCGCACCACAAGACGCTGGACGACTACGACTTCTCCTTCCAGCCCGACCTCGACCCGCGCAAGGTCAAGGACCTGGCGACTCTCTCGTTCGTCGAGGCCAAGGCCAACGCGGCTCTGTTGGGGCCGCCGGGGGTGGGCAAGACACACATCGCCGTCGCTCTGGCCGTCGCCGCCTGCCGGGCCGGCTTCTCGGGGAAGACGATCGCCCGCTACGGTTGCTCCTTGCCCTCAGCACTTGGCCAGCGCTTCACCTGACACAATCGTTCACCGCGGCGGAACTCTGCTCCAGTTCACCGGGCTACGGCTCGGTGACGCGCCGCTGGTGGTAGGCCCGTTGGCCAGAAGAGGCGCTCCGCAGGCAGACCGAGCCCCCGCGCAGCTGTTTCGGCGTCAGGGCGGGCGAGCAGGGTGCGGCCTCCCTCGGCAGCATGGGTCAGCCCGTCGGGAAGGCCGGCGTCGATGACCAACTGCGGCATGGAGGATCCACGCGATCCACGCCGCCGCCCGGCCGCACGCGAGGCACCAGCCCCGGGCGACGGTGCGGGGTGGCCGATGCCTGGGAGTACACCGGCAGGCCGGGCGCTGGGGCGGGCGCCTTCTCGCTAGCGGCGGCCACCCCCCGGGGTGTAGCGTCGTGACCAGCAGTCGTGGTTCCGAAGTCCCGTTCGCCCGTGATCGCCATCACGGGCGTTCTTGCTGTTTCAGCGCCTCTCCGGACCAGGGCGATCACCTCCCGGGCACGCAGGGCGCGGGCCCGGTTTCCCTCGAAGGAGACGGCCATGGCCAAGGGCACTGTCAAGTGGTTCAACAGCGAGAAGGGCTTCGGCTTCATCGAGCAGGAGGGCGGCGGCCCCGACGTCTTCGCCCACTACTCCAACATCGCCGCCCAGGGCTTCCGCGAGCTGCAGGAAGGCCAGAAGGTCGAGTTCGACGTCACCCAGGGCCAGAAGGGCCCCCAGGCGGAGAACATCCACCCCGCCTGATCCCGCCGGTGCGGCAAGGCCCGGCACGGAACACCGACTTGAGGCCGCCCGGGCCGCTGCCTGCCGTATGCGGGCAGCGGGCCGGTGTCCCAGGCCGGGCCTAGTCCATCACATGATGATCTTTGATGTTCACCGGGGCAAGGGCGGAGCCCACTCACCTCACGCTGGTAGGCGGACCGGCCTTGCCTCCAGTCGGCGGCGACCGCCCGCCAGGGGGGGCGCCGCGTGTCGGTCCGCCGGGGGGCGGTGAGGCAGGGCGTGGGCCTGGAAGACGGCCAACGCACCGAAGATGAGTGCGGCGACCGTGCACACCAGATCGAAGTCCCAGGTCAGCAGGGCGAGTCCGGCGAGCGGGCCGACGAGGATGCCGGCCTGGTAGAAGACGTTGAACGCGGCGAAGGCTTCCACCCTGTGCTCCTCGCCCGCCTCGACGGCCAGGTAGGCGCGTACGGCCGGGTTGAACAGGGCTCCCGCCAGCCGGTCAGTGCGGAGGCGGCGATCAGCACCGGCAGGCTGTCGGCCACGGCGAGCAGCGCGAAGGCCACCGTGCGCAGCGCGCAGCCGGTCAGGATCATCGGCTTGCAGCCGTAGCGGTCGGCGAGTGTTCCGCCGACGAGGAACATGCCCTGCTGGGAGAGGTTGCGCACGCCGAGCACCAGGCCGACCGTCCAGGCCGCGAGGCCGAGGCCATGGGCGAGGTGGTCGGCGAGATAGGGCATCAGCATGTAGAAGCCGAGGTTGATGGCGAACTGGTTCGCCATCAGCAGTCGTGCCGGACGGTCGAAGGATGTCAGCCGGGTCCGCAGTCCCCTCATCGGACGACCGCCGTCGCCCGCTCGCGGCCCAGCGGGTCGCGGACCAGGCCGCAGTGGGTCCAGCCGGTCACCATGTGCTCGTCCGGTGCGGTGATCTCGTCCGGCTCGGGTGGCGGCTGCTGGCCGAGCAGGTTGTGTTCGCGGCACCAGGCGTCGTTGTAGACGGTCTCCAGGTAGCGGTGTGGGCCGTCCGGGAAGACCGCCGCGATCCGGGTGCCCGGCGGGGAGGTCCGCGCCGCCCACCCGGCCACCAGGGCGACCGCGCCGACGCTCCAGCCGCCCGACGCGTAGTGTCGCCGGGCCAGTTGACGGCAGGCCCACACCGCCTCGGCCGGGGCGACCCAGTGGACCTCGGCGAAGGCGTCGTAGTCGACGTTGGCGGGGTGGATGCTGGAGCCCAGGCCGCGCATGAGGCGGGGTGCGGCGGGCTGGCCGAAGATGGTCGAGCCGACGGAGTCGACACCGATCAGCCGGAGCGCGGGAAGCGCGGTGCGCAGGGCCGTCGAGACGCCGGCCGAGTGGCCGCCGGTGCCGACCGCCGCCACCAGGACGTCGATGCGTCCGAGTTGGGCGAGCAGCTCGGCGGCGAGTGGGCGGTAGGCGGCGACGTTGTCGGGGTTGTGGTACTGGTCCGGGCAGTACGCGCCCGGTGTGCGGGCCAGCAGCGCGGCGACGCGCTCGCGGCGGGTCTGCTGCCAGCCTCCCTCGGGGTGGGGACGGGCCGCCTGCTCGACGTGTGCGCCGAGTGCGGTCAGCAGCCGGACCATCGACGGCTCCATGCCCGGATCGGTGACCACGGTGACCGGGTGTCCGTGGGTCAGCCCGGCCAGGGCCAGTCCGAGGCCGAGGGTGCCGCTGGACGATTCGACGATCGGTGCCCCGGGCGCGAGTTCACCGCGCCGGCGGGCTTCGCGGACCATGTGCCGGCCGGGACGGTCTTTGATACCGCCGGGGTTGGCTCCTTCCAGCTTGGCGTAGAAGCCGCGGCCTGGCGGGGCGAAGGGGGCGTCGATCCACAGGACGGGCGTGTTGCCGACGAGCTGGGCGGGGTGCTGCGCGATCACCGGGAGCGGGGCATGGGCAGCGAGGGCGGCGACGGAGGGGTGGGTGGTGAGGGGGTCGAAGGGCTTGAGCAGGGAGAGGTGCATGGGCGTACGGCTCCTTCGCACCGCGCGCGGGAGTGGCGGGGTGCGGTCGTCACGGGTCAGGACGCACGGACACGGCCCGGCCGGGGCCGCCGACCGCATGGGGCATGGGTCGCGGCGAGGCCGGGCGTGCTCGTGGTGCCTACAGACGCCAGACGCAGTGGAACGCGAGGGCGCGGCCGTGGTGCGCCGCGGCGGGGTGCCGGGTGGGGCGGGGCCACAGGACTGTGCGCGCGGTGCCGGCGGCGGCGGACGGTGCGGGTGTGGCGTCCGCTCCGCCCTGCCCCGGATCGGCGACGGTGTCGTCCGCGACGGCCCTGGGGCGATCGGCGGCATGGTCGATGTGCCCGTCGGCCCTGTGGTCGCGCTCGGGAGGATGACCGGCCCCGTCGTCGGTGTGGCACTCGGCCCGGGCGCAGGAGGCGATCGGGAGTGCCCACTGAGGTCCCGTGAAGGCCGGACCATGCACGGCACCCGCGAGGTGGGCGAACACGAGCAGCACGAGTCCCAGGAGGGGCCCGACGCGACCAACCCCTTCGTGGGCCCTTGTGCTGTTCCGCGCCCCGATCACGCACACAGAGTACGCGATCGGATACGTAGAGCTATTTCATGACGGGTCCGCCACCACGTTCGCGGACAGCTCGGAAGGCAGTCGCGGCGCCGCGAACTCCGTACCGCAGGTGAAGCGCATCAGCGGCCCGGAGGTGGCCGGCACCGTCCCACATCACCATCACCAGCACCGCCTCAGCGCGCTCCCGCGCTGCCCCTGCCCAGCGCCCATCACGGCCTGACCGGTCTCCGTCCGCGCGCCGCGCCGCTCGGCGGCACGGTCGCCTCCCGCCCGAACAGGCGAAACGGCCGCAGTCCCGACGTCAGCCCGGCGGCCGCAGTCCGCTCAGGGTGACCGCGACAAGGCGCCTGACCGCCGCCTTGGAACCGAGGGCGCCGGCGGCGGCGAGGGCATGCAGGCAGTAGGCCGCCAATTCGTCCGGGGAGACGTCGTCCCGGACGTCTCCGACCTTCGCGGCCTCGGCGAGCAGCTCCCGCAGGAAGTGCTGGAGGTGCTGCTCCGCTCCGGCGACGTGCTCACCCCGGTGCAGCAGTGCTCCGAGTTCGGCGCCGTGGCCGTGGCGCCGCTGTTGGATGAGCGCGTACGCCTCCAGTACCCGCTCGAGGCGCTCGCCGGGGCTGCCGGGGCCGTGCCCGAGTTCGGCGAGTTCGTGGAGGTGCCCGGAGATCTGGCGCTCATGCCAGGCCACCATGATCGATTCGACGTCCGGGAAGTACTTGTACAGCGTGGCCCGGCCGATACCGCTCTCCTCGGCGATCTTCGACATCGTCACGGCACGCAGCCCGTGCTCGGTCACCAGCGCCGCCGTGGTTTCCAAGACCGTGTCGCGCACGGCACGGCGGTGCTCCTCGATGGTCTCGTTCCACAGCTTCGGCACCGCACCAGCATACGACCCGCCGATGTCGAAACAGTATGGATTGACAGCGACACTGTGTCTCGATAAAGCTGAGGCCGTTACGGGGGACGCGGATGCCCGCGCACCGCAGACACCGCCCCCGACGGGAGGACACCCGCATGACCGGCTCACCCCACCACCCCGGCGGTCCGGCCCCGCATGACCCCGACGACCTCTACGCCGTCCCGCCACCCTGGGACATCGGACGGCCCCAACCGGCGTTCCTCGCCCTCGCCGAGGCGGGCGCCCTGCGGGGGCGGGTTCTCGACGTCGGCTGCGGAACCGGCGAACACGCCCTCATGGCCGCCGGACTGGGCCTCGACGCCACCGGCGTCGACCTCGCCTCCCGCGCCCTGCGCACCGCCGAAGCCAAAGCACACAAGCGCGGCCACAAGGTCCGCTTCCTCCGCCACGACGCGCATCAACTGGCCGGCCTGGCCGAGCAGTTCGACACCGTGTTCGACTGCGGCCTCTTCCACGTCTTCGACGACGCCGACCGCGCCGCGTACGTCGACGGCCTGCGCTCCGTGCTCTCGCCCGGCGGCCGTTTCTTCATGCTCTGCTGCAGCGACCGGGAGCAGAGCAGCTGGGGGCGGGTGCACAAGGTGACGCGGGAGGAGATCGAAGCCGCGTTCGCCCAGGGCTGGCGGATCGACTCCGTCGAACCCGCCGCCATCGACATCACCACCGACCCGGGCGGCCTGCGGTCCTGGCTGACCGCGGCCACCAGGACCTGACCCCCACCCACGACCGAGCCGAGGAAGCCCATGCTCACCGCCGAAGCCCACATCGAGACCGCACGCCCCAGCCGCTACCTCGTACAGCTGTGCAAGCACTTCGACAACAAAGGCCGCCACCTGAACGGCCATCGCCCGCGCATCCACGGCGGAGGAGATGCCCAAGCGTCCGCAGGGACGCACATGGCTGCCGAGATCCGGCCCGACCAGATCCACGTCGAATGGACCGACAGCCACGGGACGGTCCACCTCCCATGGGGCACCTGCACTTTGCAGGCGGCAGGCAGCGAGTTGATCCTCCGCGCCGAGTCACCCGACGAGGAGAGTCTGAGGCGGCTGCAGGACCTCGTCACCTCGCACATCACCAGGTTCAGCAGGCGCGACCCACTGAAGGTCGACTGGCAACTGCCCGAAGCGACCGCCGAGACCGGCACGTCGGTACGGCCGGCTCCGGCGAGGGGCACGGCGGGCCGACGGCGGCCCGGGTGGGCCGGAGTCGCGACGGTCGCCGCCCTGGCCGCCGTTGCGGCCGCGCACCTGGGGCTGGGCGGCACCGTTCTGGCCGACACGCGGTGGACCGGCTGGGCCGTCGGCCTCGTCGTGACGGCCGTCGCGGTAAAGCTCGGGATCGTCGGCACTCTCGCCATCCGCCGCGGCCGCCGCCGTGCGGGGCAGGAACCGAAAACCCCGGCATGACATACCCCCCCGGGGGATACTCGTCCAACCAGCACTGCCACCTCCGGAAGGGCGCGGCTCTGTGGATGCGATCGGGCACGCACTGTCCATTGCCGGTTCGATGACCTGGGAGGTCACCTGGGCACTGATCCTCGGCTTCACCCTGTCCGCCGTCGTACAGGCGGTGGTGCGCCGCTCGACGGTCGTCCGGCTCCTCGGTGACGACCGGCCGCGCACGCTCACCCTGTCCGCCGGGCTCGGCGCCGCCTCGTCCTCCTGCTCCTACGCCGCCGTGGCCCTCGCCCGCTCCCTCTTCCGCAAGGGCGCCGACTTCACCGCGGCCATGGCCTTCGAGATCGCCTCCACCAACCTGGTCATCGAACTGGGCATCATCATGGCCCTGTTGATGGGCTGGCAGTTCACCGCCGCCGAGTTCGTCGGCGGACCGATCATGATCGTCGTACTCGCCGTGCTGTTCCGCCTCTTCCTGCGCAAGCGGCTGCTGCACAAGGCCCGCGAGCAGGCCGAGCGCGGGCTGGCCGGTTCCATGGAGGGCCACGCGGCGATGGACATGTCCGTGCGAGGCCAGGGGAGCTTCGCCCGCCGGCTGTTCTCGCGGGACGGATTTACGTCCGTGTCGCACATCTTCGTCATGGAGTGGGCGGCCATCCTGCGAGATCTGGTGGCCGGGCTGCTGATTGCCGGGGCGATCGCCGCCTGGGTGCCGGACGACTTCTGGCGCACCTTCTTCCTGGCGGACCACCCGCTCGCCGCCAAGCTGATCGGCCCGCTCATCGGGCCACTGGTGGCGATCGCGACCTTCGTCTGCTCGATCGGCAACGTGCCGCTTGCCGTGGTGCTGTGGAAGGGCGGCATCAGCTTCGGCGGCGTGATCGCCTTCATCTACGCCGACCTGCTGATCCTGCCGATCCTGAACATCTACCGGAAGTACTACGGCGCCCGCATGGCAGCCTTCCTGCTGGTCACCTTCTTCGCCGCGATGGCCGTCGCCGGATACGTCGTCGAGTTCGCCTTCGGGGGGCTCGGGCTGATTCCCGACCAGGCCGACGCCAAGATCCCCGAGGAGGGGGTCACCTGGAACTACACGACATGGCTCAACATCGTCTTCCTACTGCTGGCCGTGAGTCTGCTCGTACGGTTCTGGCGCACCGGCGGTCCGGCGATGCTGAAGATGATGGGCGGCTCACCCGATCAATCTGAACACGAGCACGCCGACACCCGTATGCACAACGGACACCACGACTGACCCACCCCCACGCAGTCCAGGAAGAGCCGGATGCCGAGCCCGCAGCAGCACCCTCCACTACCGCCGGCCGGGCGGTGGCTCGCGCTGCTCGTGCTCGGACTGCTGGCAGGGCTGCTGGGCATGCACGCCCTGGCACCCGGGGGCGCCCTCCACGCACACGAACACCTCGAACCGCAGCACATGACGGCAGTGGTCAGCGCCCCTCATGACTGCTCCGGAGACGGCGACTGCGGCGGAGGCCACCTCCAGCACGCCGACTCCACCTGCGCGTCAGGGACGGTGAACGGTGGGCCGGCGTTGCCCGCCCTCGTTCCCGACCCGGTGGCCGTACCGGTACGTGCCGACACCGTGTGCTCGTACGCGGGTGCGGCCCCGGACGGTGCCCGCGCCCCACCGTCGCTGGCGGAACTCCAACTCCTGCGGATCTAGACACCGAACGCCACCGCGCCCCACCGCTCAGCGACGCGGTGCGCCCCGGCACGTCCAGACCCCTTTTCCCATAGCAGGAGTTCCAGCATGCGCCACACCCGTACCTCCCTGACCCGTCGCACCGCCTTGATGGCTGCGACCGCCACCGCGGCGCTCACTCTCGCCGCCTGCGGCAACGACAGTGACAGCGGGAGCAGCGGCCACGACGGCCACTCCGCCTCCTCGTCGTCCTCGGCCTCGTCGTCCGCCGGCGGACACAACGAGCAGGACATGGCCTTCGCGCAGGGCATGATCCCACACCACCAGCAGGCCCTGGAGATGGCGAAGCTGGCTGCCGACCGGGCCTCGTCCGCCAAGGTCAAGGACCTCGCCTCGCGCATCGAAAAGGCCCAGGACCCGGAGATCCAGACCATGAACGGCTGGCTGAAGTCCTGGGGCAAGGACATGTCGTCCTCGATGCCCGGCATGGACCACTCGTCGGACTCAGGCATGCCCGGAATGACGAACGGCAAGGACATGGGCCATCTGGAGAAGATGTCCGGCACGGGCTTCGACACCATGTTCCTGACCATGATGATCGACCATCACAAGGGCGCCGTCGACATGGCCACCACCGAGAAGAACAAGGGCGAGTACGGTCCCGCCACCTCCATGGCCGGCGACATCGTCAAGGCGCAGACCGCCGAGATCACCGAGATGAACAAGCTTCTCGGCAAGAACTGATCCGCCCCGCGAGAGGGGGCCCGGTGCCCACACCGGCCCCCTCCTCCCCCTCTGGATGACGCGCCGCTGCCACTGGTCAGGTCTTCCCTCAGTGCGCGTGCGGGCCGCCCGTCGACTGCGGTTTGGTGTGCGGTACGAGGACGAGGGCGATCAGCGCGCTCGCCGCGGCGGTGATCGCGCTGAGGGTGAAGGCGCTGGTGAAACCATCGGCCGCGCCGTGTTCGATGCCCGACGCCGCAACGGTGGACAGCACGGCGACACCGATCGAACCGCCCACCTCGTGGAAGGTGTTGACGACACCGGAGGCAAGTCCAGCCTCCTGCGGGGCGACCAGGGCGAGCGCGGTGATGATGGCGGTGACGAAGACGGCGCCGATGCCGAGCGAGGCGAGGGCCAGGCCGGGCAACAGCCGTGTGTACACGCTGCCGTCCGCCGGCAGCCAGGCCAGCGGTGCCGTACCGGCCGTGGTTGCCGCCAGGCCGGCCACCGCGGTCGTACGGCTGCCGATCCGGCCGACCAACTGCGATCCCAGGTGCGCGCCGAAACCTGTGGCGACGGCGACCGGGAGGAAGACGAGGCCGGTCGCGAGCGGGCTGTAGCCGCGCAGGTGTTGGAGGTAGACCGAGCCGAGGAAGAAGAACCCGATGAGCAGCGCGGTGGCCACGAGCATCAGGAAGGCGCCGGCCACCACCGGGCGCCGGGTGAACATGCGCAGGTCCATCAGCGGGGCCCGGCCGGCGCGCTCGACGGCGGCGAACGCCGCATACAGGACGAGTGCGCCGAGCAGCGGCAGGACGGCCGTCGCGCTTGCCCAGCCCGCGTCGCCCGCGCGCACCAGGCCGTAGATGAGCGAGGCAGTGCCCGCGGTGACCAGTGCGGCGCCGGGCAGGTCGAGCCGGGCGCGCTGCGCGGCGCGTCGGGGCAGCAGGGCGGGCAGGACCGCCAGCGCGACGGCGCCGACGGGGACGTTGACGAAGAAGACCCATCGCCAGCCGGGCCCGTCGGCCAGGGCGCCGCCGAGCAGGACGCCGGCCGCCGATCCGGTACCGCCGAGTGCCGCCCACACACCGAGCGCCTTGTTGCGCTCGGCGCCGTCGAAGCTGGTGGTGACGATCGACAAGGCCGCCGGTGACAGCAGTGCGGCGCCCACGCCCTGCAGCCCGCGTCCGCTCATGAGCATCGGCGCGCCCGTGGCGAGGCCGGTGACCAGGGAGGCGGACGTGAACACCGCCAGTCCGGCGAGCACGGTCCGGTGGGCACCCAGGGCGTCGGCCAGACGGCCGCCGAGCAGCATCAGCCCGCCGAAGCACAGGGTGTAGGCGGTGACGGCCCAGGTGAGGGCCTCCCTGCCGAGGCGGAGGTCGGCGGCCATGTCGGGCAGGGCGACGTTCACGACCGTGACGTCCAGGATGAGCATGAACTGGGCCACGCAGAGCAGCGCCAGCAGAAGCCAACGGCAGGGTACGGGCGGTGCGGGCGCGTGCTCCGCATGGAGGGTGGGGTGGGCATGGCTCATGACGACTCCTCGGTACGTAGAAGTGTGGATGGACGCCACGGGCGGGCCGCCTTGAACTGAACTGTACGGCCCAGTTCATATGAACTCAACCGTTCAGTTCAGATGAAGGCTAGACTGACGCCATGAGCTCCGCGAACGCCGCATCCTCCGCCAAGCAGCCACCCGCCGGGCCGCGCGCCGAGGCCAAGCGACGGGCCATCGTCGCGGCGGCCCGCGAGCTCTTCCTCCGGGAGGGCTTCGAAGCGAGCGTGGACGCAATCGCCGCTGCGGCCGGCGTGTCCAAGGTGACCGTCTACAACCACTTCGGGAGCAAGGAAGCCCTGTTCATCGGGGTCATCAAGGACTCACTCGACGCCCCGCTCGGGGGCGCGCTGGTCACCGCGATCGACGGCTTGGCCGAAGCCGACGACCTGCGCGAAGCCCTGACCGACCTGGCCCGCGCCTGGGTCCGGGGCACCCGCACCAATCCCGAGGTCCTCGCCCTGCGCAACGTCGTCAGCCGCGAACTGCACCGTTTCCCCGAACTGGGTGCGGTCTGGCAGCAGGCGGGACCGGAACGCCACCACCCCGCCGTGGCCGACGCGCTGCGCCACCTTGCGGATCAGGGTCGGCTCGACATCCCCGACATCGAGGTGGCCATCCTCCAGCTGTACTCGCTCCTGCTCTTTCCGCACCTGGTGTTCAGCACCTACGGCACGAGCATCGACGACAGCCTCACCGACCGCCTGATCACCGGCGGCGTCGACATCTTCCTGGGCCACTACACGCCGCGCGTCACCCAGCCGTAGTCACCTGTCGCGGGCAGCAGCGCCTTCGCACCCCAGCGACCAGCTGATGCGGAGGTCCTCGCCTGCCGCCACCGACGGGACGCCAACGCCGTCGACGCGGTCACACCTGGCGGCGCAGGACGGCCCAGCTGCCCCAGCCCGCCTGGGCCTCGATGGCCTGCCACTGTCCGGGCAGCGCGGCGGCGACGTCTTCGGCGGGCAGGTACAGCGGCCCGTCCTCGCCGAGCTGATTGATCCACAACAGCACGCCGCCGGGGGCCAGCACTCGAGCCGTCTCCACCGGGAACAGCAGCATGTCGATCGCGGCGACGGCCACGACCTGGGCGTCGGCCACGGGCAGAGCGCTGGCGTCGGCCAATACGCGCGACGGTGAGCGTCTGGCGGCGTGGCGGAGCATCTGCTCCGACAGGTCCACGCTGAGCACCCGCTCGAAGGCGCCGTCGAGCAGCGGGGTGAACAGGCCGGTGCCGGAGCCGAGTTCCAGGCAGGTTCCGCCGAGGAACGGTCCGCCGCGGTCCAGGGCGTCGCGCAGCGGATCGTCCCGTCCGGTGGCGCGGCCGGTGTCCCACTCGGCGGCCAACTCGTCAAACTGAGCGGCGATGAAGCGGGCGGTGTCGGCGTCCCAGGCGCGGTGGCCTACGGCCAGGTCGCGGGCGAAGGCTCGGAAGACCTCGGCCGTCCCCACCGGCGGAAGGGGCTTGTCGCCCGGGCTGGACCAGGTCCGGGGCAGCGTCGCGGTCACGGCAGGCATGGCACCATTCCAGCAGAGCAGCTGGGCGGGGCGGATCGGCCCGGGGGTGGACAGTCAGGGTCCACCCCCGGATGGAGAGCGCGTCGACGCGCGTACTCCGTTGTCTTCCCTGGCGCGAAAGGCAGGTCAGGCCCGGTAGGCCACGTTCGTCATCATCCCCGCCTCGCCGTGGTACGCGTTGTGGCAGTGCAGCATCCACTGGCCCGGGTTGTCGGCGTCGAAGAAGACGGACAGCTTCTTCCTGGGCAGCACAATCGCGGTGTCCTTGCGGGGCCCGGCATCGCCGATCTGGTAGGTGTGGCCGTGCAGGTGCATCGGGTGCCACATGTCGGTGTCGTTGACGAAGTCGAGCCGTACGCGCTGCCCCTCCTCGATGACGATGGGGTGCGCCTGGGGCTTCTTCACGTTCAACGGCGTCCCGTTGATGGCCCAGTTGTACTTCATCATGGTGCCGGTCAGCCTGATCTGGTGCGTGACGTCGTTCTTGGCCGACTTCAGGCGCACGTCGTCGGCGGCGCGCAACTGGGACGCCGTCATGATCACGCCGTCGAGTTCCTTCGGGCGGACGGTCGCGGAGGGCTTGCTCCCTGAGCCGGTACGCACCAGGGCCAGACCATTGGCGTTCTTGCCCTCGGCGAGCGCGACGAGCGGGAAGACCCCGTCGCCGAGGGTGACCAGGACGTCGTAGCGCTCACCCATGCCGACTAGCAGGGCGCCGACTTCCTGGTGCCGGACCGGGAAGCCGTCGGTGTGGGTGATGGTCAGTTTGTGGCCGCCGAGAGCGACCCGGTAGGCGGTATCCGAACCGGCGTTGATGATCCGCAGCCGCACCCTCCTGCCGGGCTTGCCGGTGTAGACGTCCGGGTCGGTCGCCACGCGGCCGTTGATCAGGTGGTGCGGGTACTTCACGTCCCCGGCGTCGCCGCCGAGCAGCTTGCTGGTGGCACCCATGAGCATGAACTTCGTGGACATGCCGCCCGATGATGAGGCCGAGGCGGTGGGGGACGCGGAGTCGCTCCCCATGTCCATCCCGCCCATGTCCCCCATATCGTGGCCGCCCATGCTGCCGGAGCTGGGGCTGCTGCTCTCGCCCATGCCTGTGCCCATGCCGCCCATGCCCTGCTTGAGTTCGGCGAAGACCTGGTCCGGGGTGCCGGTGACGCCGTCGACCCAGTCGTCGAGCAGGACGATCCACTCGTCGTCGTAGGCGAGGCTTTCCTTGGGGTCCTCGACGATCAGCGGGGCGTACAGGCCGCGGTCGAGCTGGACGCCGACATGCGGGTGGAAGAAGTACGTGCCCGGTGCGTCGGCGATGAACCGGTAGGTGAAGGTGGAGCCGGCCCGGACGGCGGTCTGGGTTGCGGACGGCACGCCGTCCATGTCGTTGCGCAGGGCGATGCCGTGCCAGTGGATCGAGGTGGTCGTCTTGTTCGGGAGCTGGTTGGACAGCTCGGCGACCAGACTGTCGCCGACCGAGAGCCGGACCTCCTTGCCCGGAGTGCGGCCGTCGAAGGCCCAGGTCCTGGGCATGACGCCGCCGCCCAGGTCGATCATGGCGGCGCCGCGGTCAGGGTGAGTTTCTGCTGCCGTCCGGTGCCTAGGTGTACTGACCCGGGAGGTTGTGGACGGGTGAGCCAGGTCTCGGCTGAGGGATCTTGAACAGGTGAGGGCCTTCCGGTTCGGTGTGGACGCCTCATCGCGGTGATGACGGCCTGCCGCCGCGCTCGCCCTTGCGGGCGGCGGCGTCGAGTCCTTCCAGGGTCGACTCGGGGATGTTCTCCCGCCCGGTCTCCACTACGACCGCGAAGAAACAGCAACTTGCCGTGCCCGCTGAGGGTCGTACATTCCCGCGAGGAGTCCGGCGAGCATCTCCAGCACGAGCACGTCGCGGCCGAGCCGCTTCATCTCGTACACCGTGCGGATGACCCGCCACCCGCCAGCCGGACTGTGGCCATCACTCCCTAGGGGCGTACGCGGATGACTGTCTTCCCGCTGCGTCGCGTGGTCGGGTTAAGGGCACCAACGGCATCATCCAAGCTCGCGACGTCACCGATATTCGTCCGCAGCCGTCCGTCCCGCACCCGCTGCACGATCTCACCCAGTCCGGCAGGATCGGCCTCGACAACGAAGTCCACCGCCAGACCGTCGGTGGGCCGCGCCTCGACCGGGCCGACGACGGACACCAGCATGCCTCCGGCCCTGATCAGGCCAGCGGACCGCTTCTGAACGTCGCCACCGATGACATCGAAGACCAGATCGACGCCGCCGACGTCTTTCAGCGCGTCGTTCTCCAGGTCGACGAACTCATGCGCGCCGAAGTCAAGTGTCTTCTCACGGTCGGCGGCGCGTCCGGTGCCGATGACGTAAGCGCCGGCCTCACGTGCGAGCTGGGTCACCATCGTCCCGACTGCCCCGGCAGCGCCATGGGCGAGGACGGTCTGGCCGATCTGCAGGCGGCCGTGCTGGAACAGCCCCTGCCACGCGGTCAGACCTGAGATGGGCAGGGACGCGGCTACCGTGAAGTCGACGTCGCCGGGCAGCGGTGCGAGGTTGCGTGCTTCGATCGCCACGTACTCCGCCAGGGTGCCGTCGCGGTGCCAGTCGGCGAGGCCGAACACCCGCTGCCCGACCGACAGCCCCGTTGTGCCGTAGCCGAGGGCGGTGACCACTCCGGCCAGCTCGTGGCCGGGGATCGACGGTGTCTTGTCACGGCCGGCGCGATCGGTCCAGGTCGATGGCCACTCCATCTCAGTCGGGACGAAGCCCGATGCATGAATCTGGACGATGACGTCGTTGATCGCTGCGGACGGCTCGGGCCGCTCCGTCAGGGTCATCCCAGCTGTTCCCGCGTCCTGGTCGGTTACCACAATTGCCTTCATTGAGATCCCCTTCCTCGTGTGTCGTTGTGGGTTTAGATCTTCGATGAGCCAGGGTGAGGAAACTGCGGTGTCCGCTCGTCCACTGGTCGGTGATGCTGAGGGCGAGGTCCTCGGCGACCCTGCGTAGCGCGCGTCGTCCCAGCCGCGCCCAGGGGAAAGGCGGACCGCTGTGGCCCTGGAGGTCCTCGAACCGCACCGTGCACAGCTCCTCGATGTCATCTGGGTCGACCTCGATGACGAGGCGTCCCGCCGGGGCCATGAGTCCACCACAACGACGCAGCAGGCCATGAGGGTCGCCTCCTATGCCGATGTTGCCGTCGATGAGCAGCACCGTCTGCCAGCCTTTCTCGGCCGGCAGCCGGTCGAAGACCGATGCGCGCAGTGCGAGTCCGCCCAGGGCGGTGGTCAGTGCGACCGCGCGGGGTGTGATGTCGACCCCGAGGGCGAAGACTCCCTGGCTCAGGAGTGCTCTGCACATGCGGCCCGGGCCGCAGCCGATGTCGATGACGGGGCCGGTGCAGCGTTCCAGGACGGTGTTGTCGGCCGCCGTGGGCTGCTCGTGCCAGCGGTGGACCGGCATCCGGATGCGGCGCCCGTCATCCAGCCGTAGGTAGACCGGTCCGCGGCCGGGTCGCAGGGCGAGCGCGTAGGGGTCCTCGTAGGGATCCTCGTCGGCGTCGTACAGCTCGTCCTCGTCCGTTGTCACGGTGCTGCGCCATCCCCGGCAGGGGGCCGGCTCCCGTCGCTGCCGCCGGTCCGGCGCGCGCGGCGCAGTCTCACCGCGAAGGCGACCGCGGAGGCCGCGAAGAGCACGCCGGTGATCGCCAGCCATCGGCCGAGGTAGACGCTGTCGGACAGGCCCGTGTCACCGGGGTAGGGGACTGCCAGACGGAGGATGAGGGGAAACCAGACCAGCAGGAGCAGACCTGACAGGAAGGCGGGGACGCGCAGGTGGTTGATCCATGGCGTCCATGGCGCCGTCGGCCTGTCGGAGGCGTCGGCTCGGTGCCGTAGTACCGAGAGGGCCGACAGGTCGGCCAGTGAGTACAGGGGCAGCAGGATCAGGTCGTGGAGGACGGCCGCCCCGACGAACCAGATCGCCACCTCCCAGGGCTGGACGGCGAACAGGCGCACCATGGCGTAGCCGGTCAGGGCGAACGAGGCGATCAGGACGAGCAGGTGCAGGGGTCCGGAGCCGTACCAGCGGACGAATCGTGCCATGGTCACGCCCTGAAGGTGAGCCGGTGAACCCACTTGGTGTTGTTCACGCCGGGGTTGGCCGGGACGATGATGCGGGCCGGGTAGCCGTGGTCCAGCGAGAGGTCCGTGCCGTTGACGCGGAGGGCGAGCAGCGCTCGGGGGTCGCGGATCTGGTTGCCGCGCAGCACCACCCTGGTGAAGGGGCCGGGCGGCTGGATCGACTGGACCAGGACGCTTGCGGCGTCGGGCAGTCCGGCCAGGGCGGCTAGGTCGGCCAGTCGTAGGCCGCTCCAGTGCTGGTCCTCGGTGGACCATCCCTCCACACAGGCGATCGGCAGTGCGGCGGCGTGCTGGGGCATCGCCAGGAGCTGCTCGCGGGTGAAGACCCGTGGCGCTCCGCGTCCGTGGACCTCCAGCCGCCAGTTGGGTCCGACGAGCGCGGGGGTGACGCCTACTTTCGCCGCCGTCTTGTTGATCTGGAAGCTGTTCGGACCGCTGCCCGGATCACGGTTGTGCGGAGCGAGCAGTGCGGTGCCGCGCAGCCACCCGCCGATGCTCTGTCCGGCGGTCACGACGAGGAGGAGCAGCGATCCCGCACCCACCATGCCGAGCGCGCCGCGGCGCGTCATCGTCGGCGGGGCGGGGGCGGCCGCCACCAGGCCGTCGGGGTCGGGTGGTTCGGGCACGGTGTGGGCGAGGTCGGTGCGCAGTTCGGTACGCAGGCTGCGCGAGCACAGGGCCGGGGTCATCCGGCCGAGTCTGAGGCACACGTGGACGACGAAGGCGGCGATGAACACCCAGGCGCCGTAGAAATGGAGGCGGTAGAACGAGCCTGGGAAGACGTAGTAGAGCTGGATGTTCAGGATTCCGGTGACGAATTCGAAGATGACGCCGCCGACCAGCATCAGCAGGGACAATCGCTCCAGGCCGTGGGCGACGGAGCGTACCGGCAGCCATTCGAAAAGCTTCGGGATCACCGACCACAGCTTGGCCAGCAGCACCGGTACGAGGACCACGCCCAGTGTCACGTGCACGCCCTGGAGCAGCCGGTAGAGCCAGTACGGGTGGGTGGGCCAGGCGAAGAGGTAGAAGCCCAGGATGCCCTTGTCGGGGGTCTCGTCGTTGAGGGGGCTCAGCCCGGGGTTGTAGGCGGCGTAGGAGAGCAGTCCGGTGAGGAAGAGCAGCGGAATGCCGATCAGGAGGACCAGGCCGAATACCGATGTCAGCCATGGCCCGCGGATCGGACTGCGCCAGAATCCCGGCCGGAACGGCCCCGGGGGCGGGGGCATCTGACTGACGCGCCGCGCCACCGTACGGGTACGGGCGGCCGCCGACGCCACCGCAGCCGCCCCATCGGCCCGCACACGCCTCAGCCGCTCCCGTACCCGTCTCTCGTCCGGTCCCCGGCGTCCCGGCCCACTGCGTGGGACCGAACCCGACGGTCGTCCGCCGCGTGCCATCGGCATCCCGCTACCGGTGTTCGGGGTTCTCGTTGTCGCGGCGGCAGCCGGCGTCCCAGGCCGTGCGCTGGTTGCCGTAGGCGGGGATGCCCCCGAGGTCCTTGAGCGCGCGGGCCAGATGGAGCAGGTTCCAGGTCATGAAGGTGGTGTTGCGGTTGGTGAAGTCGTTCTCCGGGCCGCCGGAACCCGGGTCCAGGTACGAGGGGCCGGGGCCTGCCTCGCCGATCCAGCCGGCGTCCGCCTGGGGAGGGATCGTGTACCCAAGATGCTGGAGGCTGTAGAGGACGTTCATGGCGCAGTGCTTGACGCCGTCCTCGTTACCGGTGATCAGACACCCGCCGACGCGGCCGTAATAGGAGTACTGGCCCGCCTCGTTGAGCAGGCTGGAGCACGCGTAGAGGCGTTCGATCACCTGCTTCATCACTGAGCTGTTGTCGCCCAGCCAGATCGGGCCGGCCAGCACGAGGATGTCGGCCTCCATGACCTGCTGGTACAGATCGGGCCAGGCGTCCGTCTCCCAGCCGTGCTCCGTCATGTCGGGCCACACACCGGTGGCGATGTCGTGGTCAACCGCCCGTACGACATCCACATGCACTCCCTGGGCCTCCAGGATCGCGGTGCACCGGTCGATCAGCCCCTGGGTGTTGCTCGTCTCCGGCAAGCGCTTCAGGGTGCAGTTGATCACCAGAGCGCGCAGGTCGTCGTACCGGGCCGGTGGCACGTCGGTAGCGGGCGACGAAGTAGTCACACAGTCCTCCTGGAGCCCTGCCGCCGCCCGGTGCGCGGCGACTCGTCCACTGTGTCCAGCCTGGGTGTCGACCGCGGCAGCCGCCACCGCAACGCCTCCGAATGGTTCCGGCGTTCCGCGCCCCTCGGTCGGCTGCCGACGAGTGGCTGGGTCCGGTGGCCGCGCCTACGTTCGTCTCATGGGTACCGAAGGCGCGAGCGAGTCGCAGAACACGGCAGCAGTCGAGGACGTCGCGCACCTGTTGGTGCGTTGCCTGCGGGCCGAGGGCGTGGAGTACGTCTTCGGGATCCCCGGCGAGGAGAACATCCGTTTCGTCGACGCGCTGAACGGCTCCGGTATCCGGTACGTCCTGGTGCGCCACGAGCAGGCCGCCTCGTTCATGGCGGAGATCTACGGACGGCTGACCGGCCGGGCCGGCGTGTGCTCGGCGACCCTGGGACCCGGCGCGATCAACCTACTGCTCGGCACCGCAGATGCCATGACCAACAGCGCGCCGATGGTGGCCCTGGCCGCACAAGGCTCCCTGCGCCGTACCCACAAGGAGTCGCACCAGGTCATCGATCTGGTGTCGATGTTCGCTCCCGTCACCCAGTGGGCGGCCCAGGTCGCGTGTCCGGACGCGGTGCCGGAGATGACCCGCAAGGCGTTCAAGACCGCGCAGAGCGAGCGCCCCGGTGCCGTGTTCCTGGCCGTGCCGGAGGACATCGAAGCGGGGCGTCCCTCTGAGCCGCTGGCCCCCCTGCAGGTCGACACGGTGCGTGCCGATGCTCCGTCTGCCTCCCAGATCGGGCGGGCGGTCGAGGTGCTCACCGCTGCACGGCACCCCGTCGTGCTGGCGGGCCACGGCGCCGCCAGAGCCGGGGCCTCGGCCGCCCTGGTGCGGTTCGCCGAACGGCTGGACATCCCGGTCGCGACCACCTTCCACGGCAAGGGCGTCTTCCCCGACGACCACCCCAACGCTCTCGGCGCGGTCGGCTTCATGCGCCACGACTACGGCAACTTCGGCTTCGACGCGGCTGATGTGCTGATCTGCGTGGGCTACGAGATCCAGGAGTTCGACCCGGTCAAGATCAACCCGAACGGCGACAAGCGGATCCTGCACCTGCACCGCTTCCCTGCCGAGGTGGACGCCCACTACCCGGTGGCGGTGGGCGTCAAGGGTGATCCTTCGCAGGCGCTGGACGCACTCGCAGCAGCGCTCCCCGAGGGACTCACCTACGACGCCGGAGGCAGCGAGAAGATCCGTACGCTGCTCGACGAAGAACTGCAGTACGGACGCGACAACGACGCGTTCCCCCTGGTGCCGCAACGTGTCGTGAGCGATGTGCGCACCGCGCTGGACCGCCACGACATCGTGCTCGCCGACACCGGCGCCGGGAAGATGTGGATGTCCCGCCTCTACCCCACCTACGAACCGGACACCTGCCTGGTCTCCAACGGCTTGTCCACGATGGGGTTCGCACTGCCGGGCGCCATCGCCGCCAAGCTCGCCCGTCCGGACCGGCGCGTCCTGGCGATGATGGGCGACGGCTCGTTCCTGATGAACTCCCAGGAACTGGAAACGGCCGTCCGCGAACGCGTCCCCCTGGTCGTCCTCGTCCTCGTGGACGAGGAATACGGCCTGATCACCTGGAAGATGGAACTCGAACTCGGCCGCCACAGCCACACCCGGTTCACCAACCCGGACCTGGTCGCATACGCCGAGAGCTTCGGCGCACGCGGCTACCGGATCGAGGCCGCCGACCAGCTCTTGCCTGTGCTGAGCAGGGCCCTCGACGACGAGGGGGTCTCCGTGATCGCCTGCCCCGTGGACTACTCCGAGAACCTTCGCCTGACCGACAGACTGGGCAGTCTCCACGGCCCGTTCTGAACTGATGGATCCAGAACCCGGATCTTGCGGTCTTCATCCTTCTGAGGGGCGATTTGGGTTGTCCGCCTTGTGCACCCCTGCAGAGGTCTGCCACTCACCGGCCGAGGCGTCAGCGCTTCCCAGCCGCACTGACCACGGCAGGCTCGGTCATCAGTCGGCGACGACTGCGACTGCCCATGGCAAGGAGGGCCGCATAGGCGTCCACGCGACGGCCGGTCTATCCGGATTCCCCTGGCTGGTCCTTGGCCCACCACAGGAACGCGGCGGAGTGCTGCTGGTTGGCGAAGCCCTCGCCGACGAGGGTGTGCAGGAGGTCGTTGCTCCAGAGGATGAGCCGGCCGAGGGTCCAGTTCACCGACTCGGGTGCCGGCAGTTCGAGTCCGTACACGGCCCGGGCTATCTCGCGCTTGCCGCCCGCCAGCGTCGTGTACTTGAGGATCGACAGGAACCGCTCGGGCTGCACCACGCACAGAACTCTGGTGAGAAGCGCCTCCTTGAAGCCGGTCATCGTGAACGGCTTCACCCCTGACAGCAGGTGCTGGAGCCGCTCTTCCAGAGGTACCTCGTCGGGCCCGTACAGGAGGTACTCGATCGTGCTGCGGGTCGACTCTCCCGCCGCGGCGTCGCCCATGAGGTTCCAGGCGGAGTTGAAGGTGGCCTGGTTGCCGGGGTGGGCTCCGACATCGGAGTTGGCGAAATCCTTGAGGACCCTGGGGTCACAGGTGCTCAACCCGTCCGGGGAGAAGACCTGCTGGTACTTCGCCCAGTAGGCGGCGACCTGCGGGTCGAAGTCGGGCCTGGTGGCCAGGTACTCGGCCTTGAGCCGGGCCGCTCGTTCCAGCCACCGGGACTCGACGTCCTCGGGTTTCGGGAAGCGGGCCTTGAGGTCGCCGAAGGAGCGGACCTGCTCCTTCTTCGGGTGGACGGGCTCGCCGTGTTCCCATTCGTAGCCGCACCGGTGTTTCACGAGCCGGCGTCCGTCGTCCAGGGTGCGGACCAGTTCGACATCCTCGTCGTCACTGCACAACGGGCACATGGCCAGTCCCATGGCACCCCCCACTCCGTCGGTGTCCGCGCCGCCGGCGGCCTGTGCGCCTTTTGCCCCGAGGACCGCATTCCGGTATCCCGCTCGGACAGCCAAGGCAGCCGCCGCCTCCCGAGCCAATATTGGCATACTGCAAAGATGACAGGCACATCACCGCCTAGCCGCACCCTTCTCGTCGCATCCCTGTACGTGGCGCTCGCCATTGCGACCACGGGCTGCGCGGACAACTCCTCCGCCCACACTGCCGACGCCGCTTCCCCGAGTACCGGTGGTACGGCCGCTCCCGGCAGCGTTCATGTGGTCGTTGCCGGCGAGGTCGACCTGACGGTCACGGGCGCCGTCGCGCGTCTCGACCGCTTCGGTGACGGCTCGCTTGCCATGACCGTCCGGAACGACGACGGCGTCCCCGAACACCTCGGTATGGTCGCCACCCCCGACGGCAGACGCGGGGAGCTCGTCGGAGGGAAGTCCGCCGAGGGCGACGGATCACTCTCCACCGCCGGAATCCTGGTGACGAGCGGGACCAGCGTCACGTTCGGCGCCACGGACGGACCGCGCGTCCTGCTACATCACGTGCGCGGCATCAGCGCGCGACACACACTGCCCGTGGTCCTTCAGTTCGGCGTGGCCGGACTGATCCGGTTCCAGGCCCGGGTCTCCTCAGCCTGACCTGCCGGTGGTCCCGGCGAAGGCCGCCTCCAGCGCCTGGGCGCGGTCCGTGTAGCCGGTGATCCGTGTGATCAGGCCGCCGGTGACGCCGAAGACGTGGTAGCCCACGCTCTGCGGGGCGGCTGGCGGCACCGTGCCGAGAATCCGCAGCCCGAGGACGGCGGCCATCGGATAGGTGAAGGTCTCCTCGGCGCTCACCCGCAGTCCGAGCGCGTGCAAGCGGGAAAATCGGCTCAGCACGTGGGAGCGGGTGTGGCAGCCGGCCTCGCCTCCTTCGGGAGGACTCCAGTGCACGTTCGGGTGCAGGAGATCGGCCAGCAGCGGGCAGTCGGCGGTTTCCAGGGCTTCGCGCAGGCGAGCGGTGACGAGGCTCGGGCCGGGCCCGGTGCTTGATGGCATCTAACTCTCCGCCCGCTGGGTCTGCTCGCCGGAACTCCGAGCCAACCGGGTCGACTTGGCCGGACGTGAGCGTGGTCCTGTCGACTTCGCCGTTCTCGACCAGGCTGGCACCGCGGCGAGTTGACGCAGATACGGCCGTTGCCTGCCGGCGAGTGCCGTGCCTGCGACGTTGCCCGTCACCGGGAGGTCGGCGAGCCACAGGGCGATTCGGCGCAGCCGCAGTTGCCGGGGGGTGGCGGGGACGAACCAGCGGGCGGTCCTGCGGGCGGAGCGCTGCCTGCGGTTGACGGCCGGGCGCCACAGGCGTTCGTATCCCGCGAGTGCCTCCTCGACACTGCGGGATCCGGCCAACTGGTCGGCGAGGACATAGGCGCCGGCGATCGCCAGCGAGGCACCCTGCGCGGCGAGCAGGGACACGGCGTGGCAGGCGTCACCGACCAGGACGATCCGGCCGCGACTCCAGGACGGCAGGACGGTCTGGGCGACCTGCTCGTAGTAGACCTGAGGGGACGGTGGGCAGCCTGCCAGGGCGCGGGGCACGAGCCAGCCCAGTGAGCGGTACTCGTGGTGCAGAGCGGCACGGGTGTCCTCGGGCCGGCGGGGATCGGAGGCACGGTGCACGGCGAACGCGGCGACCTTGCCGTCCCGCAGTGCGTACAGGCCCATCTGCCTGCCAACGGTGTCGGTGAGGCAGAACCGGTCGCCGAGTTCCGCATGCACCTCGGGGTCGGCGAAGGTGAACGCGGCCGTGTGGTAGCCCAGGTGGCGTACGTAGCGTCGTTCGTCGCCGAAGGCCAGCGCCCGCACCGTGGAGTGGATGCCGTCGGCCCCGACGAGAAGGTCCGCGTCGAGGCTGCTGCCGTCGGTGAGCGTGACGCGGACACCGTAGGCGGTGGCATCGACGCGTGCCGGGCTGACGCCGAAGCGCAGGCCGACGGCGAAGGACAGGCGTTCTCGCAGGGCGAGTTCGAGGTCGGGCCGCATGATGCTCAGCAGACGCCCGTCCAGGGACCGGGCGAACCGGTCGTAGCCGAGATGGGCACGGCTCCGGCCCTGGTCGTCGACGAAGGTGGCCCCGGAGATCGGATAGCTGAGTTCCTCCAGCCAGGACAGGACTCCCATGGCCTCTGCGGCGTCATAGCCAGGACCGAAGAAGTCGATCATGTATCCCTCGGTGCGGGGGCCCGGCGCCTTCTCCAGGACCACGACCTCCCAGCCGAGCGCGTTGTGCAGACGGCCGGCGAGCGCGAGCCCGGCGATACCGGCTCCGCAGATCACTGCTCTCATCGGTGTGCGTCGCCTCTTCCACTTCGGGAGGACCGGGGTGTACCCACCCCACCAATACTTTTGCACTATGCAAAGCTTGGGCGTCAAGGAGGCAGGGCTGGTTGGCGGTGCGACGGAAGGCGCCCGGGCGGTTCACACCCGCCGACACGACACGCAGCGGCTGGAAGGGCAGTCTTAACCGGCTTCATGGGCTGAATCCAAGATCTTGACGATTCCCTGACGCCGGACTGATGCCTTTTTGACGTACGGTCGAACGCGGTGTGCCGGGAAGACTGGTCGGCGAAGTGTCCCTGGTGACTCGTCCGTCGTGCGTACTAACGGACGTCAAGGAAGGTCTTCCCGTGCCCCCATCGAAGTCGGCTGCCGTCGCCTCGAACGCCCCGCCCCTCGCCCCGGACCGGCGCGGCCCCCGCCGTTCCGTCCTGTTCTTCGCGTTCGCCTTCGCGGTAATCGCCGACCCCGTCTCCTCGGTCGCGTACGCGATCGAGGCGGCGCTGCGCGCCCTGCACGGTGACCTCGCGCTGCTGTTTCCGACAATGAGCCTGGTCATCGGGCTCGTCGTACTGGTCACCGCCAACTACTGGCAGCTGGTACGGCGCTTCCCCAAGGGCGGCGGCGCCGCAGCGGCTGCCGGGCGGGCGTTCGGCGCCCGCTGGACGTTCCTGCCCATCGGCGCCCTGGTCGTCGACTTCGTGCTGACCATCGGCATCTCGATCGCGGCCGCCGCGAGCGCGGTGATCGCTCTCTTCCCCGCCCTGGCCCCGTACCGGATCCCGCTCGCGCTGCTGCTGCTCCTGGTGGTGGCCGGGCTGACCTGGTTCGGGCACGGCGGGCGGCTGCTGTTCGCCGTCATGACCGTGGCCTTCGTCGTGATCTCGGTGGCCGTTCTCGTCCTGGGCTTCACGTCCCCACACGTCACCGGCCATGCGGCCACCTCGGCCGACCCAGGCCGCTCCGCCGCACTGGCGGTGGTCCTGGCCTTCCCGGTCGCCATGGCCCTGGCCACCGGCATCGAGGCACCGTCCACCGCGATCGCCCAGCTCGGCCAGCTCGATGACACCCACCGCCGTCGCTTCGGCCGGGGCACACTCGCCCTGCTGCTGGTCATCGTCGGCGGACTCACCCTGGCCCTGACCGCCCTCGCCGTGCGCCTGCACATCGGCATCCCCGGCTCCGACTCCACCCAGATCGCCGACATCGCGCACGCCGCCGCCGGACCGGGCTGGCTGTACGGCGCCTTCCAGTTGACCAGTTCGCTGCTACTGCTCGCCGCGGCCAGCTCCTCCTTCCAGGCCGGACCCGGACTGCTGAAGGCCCTGTCCGGTACCGCCGAACGGCCCGGTGTCCTGCCGCCGGTACTGGGCCGCACCAACCGCCACCACACCCCGTACTGGTCGGTCGTGGCCTACCTGGCCGCCGCCGCACTGATCATCGTCGCGGCGGCCGGCCAGGAACAGGAACTCGTCCTGTTCTACGCGGTCGCCGTCTTCGTCAGCTTCCTGGTCGGCCTGCTCGCCATGGCACGCTTCGCCCACCGGGAGCGGAAGGCGGCCCTGGCCTGGATGAACGGCCTCGCCGCCGTGGCCGTCGCCTTCACCCTCACGGTGAACCTGCTGCGCGGCTGGCCCGTCCTCTCCCTGGCCGCGACCCTGCTCGTCGCGGGCGCCCTGTACGCCCGGTGGACGCGGGCCGGACGGCCCACGGACATCGAGGACGTCGAGGCCCGCGCCGAAGCGGACTGACTCTCACAGGGCGCAATACGCCGCCTCGGGCACCACCCGCGACACCACCCCCTTGACTCGTTTTGCATAATGCAAAGGTATGAAGGGGATGCGATGAGTGCCATACGAGCGGCGACAGGCGGAAAGCACGTGCCCAGCAGTACGACGAGCGGTGCCAGACCAGCCTTGGGATTTCCTGCGGTGCGCACCGCGCCCTGGGTGATGATGGCGCTGGCCGTCGTGGTCGGCGCCGGGGCCGGTGCGGGATCGATCGTCTTCCGCTGGTGCCTCAAGACGTTCACCCGTCTCTTCTCCGGCCATGCGGACTACGCGGCCTCCCCCGGCGCGGTCAATCCGCACGTGCCCTGGCTCGGCCCGTACTTCGTTCTTCTCGCGCCCGTAGCGGGCGGCCTGCTCTACGGTCCCCTGGTGAATCGGTTCGCCAAGGAGGCGCGCGGACACGGGGTGCCGGAGGTGATGCTGGCCGTCGCCCAGCGCGGCGGGCGGATCAGCCCCAAGGTCGCAGTGGTCAAGACGCTCGCCTCCGCCCTGTGTATCGGCTCGGGCGGTTCGGTCGGCCGCGAGGGCCCCATCGTGCAGATCGGCTCAGCGCTGGGCTCCACCCTCGGCCGTATGGCGAAGGTGACCGAGGGCCGGATGAAACTGCTGGTCGCGTGCGGCGCCGCGGGCGGCATCGCGGCCACCTTCAACGCACCGCTGGCCGGGGTCTTCTTCGCCATGGAGCTGATCCTGGGCACCTTCAGCGCGGAAGCCTTCGGCGCCACCGTGCTGGCCAGCGTCACCGCGAGCGTCATCGGACGCGCCGCTTTCGGAAACACCGCCTTCCTGCGGCTTCCCGGCTTCCGGGTGGATCACCTGGCCCAGTACGGGCTGTTCGCGGCGCTCGGGGTGGGGGCCGCGGTGGTCGGGGTAGGGTTCTCCCGGTTCCTGTACCTGGTCGAGGACGCCTGCGACTGGCTGTGGCGCGGCCCCGAGTGGCTGCGGCCGGCGGTCGGCGGACTGGCACTGGGACTGGTACTCCTGCTCCTGCCACAGATGTACGGCGTCGGCTACCCGGTCCTGCAGAAGGCGACCGAGGGCGGCTACGCGATCGGCTTCCTGCTGCTGTTGCTGGTGGGCAAGATGCTGGCGACCAGCCTGACCATCGGCATCGGCGGCTCCGGCGGCGTCTTCGCACCCAGCTTGTTCATCGGGGCGATGCTCGGCTCCGCCTACGGCACAGTCGTCCACCACCTGCTGCCCGGATCGGCCGGCGCGGTCGGCGCCTACGCGCTGGTCGGCATGGGAGCGGTGTTCGCCGGCGCGGCACGGGCACCGATCACCGCCGTGGTGATCCTCTTCGAGCTCACCGGCGAGTACTCGATCATCCTGCCGCTGATGCTGGCGATCGTCCTGGCCACCGCCGCAAGCCGCCTGCTGACCCGGGACACCATCTACACCCTCAAGCTGCGACGGCGGGGCATCGACCTGGAAGGACCCGCCCCGGGTGCGCGGATCGGCACCCAGCGGGTGGATGCCGTGATGGAACCCCTGCCGTCCCCGCTGTCCGCATCGACGACGCTCGCGGACTCCGCCGATCTGCTCAGCCTCTCGGGCCACGGCGCGCTCCCGGTCGTCGACGATGGAGGGGCCTATGTCGGCGTGGTCACCGCCCAGGCGGTGGCCGAGGCACTCGCCGAACAGCCGGACAACGCACCGACCCGCGTCGGACAGCTCGCCGAGGCACCCCTGCCCGTGGTGGCCGACCAGCCGCTCGCCCAGGCCCTGCACACCCTGCTGTCGGCCGGGGGGACCGGCGTACCGGTCCTCGACTCCGAGCAGGGAAAACCGCTGGGCTGGCTCAGCCACCAGAGCGCGCTGCGCGCTGTGCACACGACGGCCTGAGGGGACGACCGGACGCGGTCCGCCCGGTTCCGGCGCCCGCCACCCCTTATTTTGCAGTGTGCAAGAATGGGTACGGGGGCCTCGAAGGGTGACAGCACTCCAGGGAGGTGCCATGCACAGCGAGCACACCCGGCGCTCCTACTCGTTCGCCTGCCTCGACTGCGGACACGGCTGGGAGGCCACGTACGACATCGACGTGACCGTGGACGACCAGGGGCGGATCATCGCCACGTACCACCTCGACGACAAGGCCGTCCCGTCACCGCTGCAGTCACCCCGCTGCCCTGCCTGCGAGCGCCGCAAGATACGCATCATGCGGCCGGGACGGGTGGCGACGGCACACCTATACGAGACGTGACCAGGATGCGGCCACATCATCAACCGCCCGACTGGCTGGAAGCACCGGGCCGGGGTGCCTGACCGGCTTCGCCCGCGCCTGGCTGCTCGGCATCGGTTTCCGGTGCTTCACCATCGCCCCACGCGCGACATCGGCGTCACCCAGGGACTGCGGGAAGCCGTGAAGGCCGACAAGTTCTCCATCGCGTCGTTCCGGATCGACCTGTTGGCGGGCAGGCGCGTCTACCAGGAGGCGCTTTTCGCGCCGGAGTTGGCGAAGACCACGGCCGCATACCGGCCACTGATGCGACTCGCCACGATCGTGGGCTTCTTCACGGCCCGGCCCGCCAACGGCCGGCTCATACGCGCCGGACGGAAAGAGCGGATGTGACCGCGCCTGCCCGAACTGGACCCGATCCGGCACTCGACCTAGATGGCATCATGCAATCTTTACCTAGAGCAAAGGTCTTCTTTCCCTGTCGCCTCCGTACATCCGGACAGCCACACGGTCCGCACCAGGAGGCATCATGCCCATCTCACGCAACGCGATCGGGTCCCTCGCCGTCGGCGGGGCACTTGCCGCCACCCTCGCCGCCCTCGTCTATCCGAGCATGCTGGGCATCCAGACCACCTCCTCGAACGCGTCCCGGATCATCGCGAACACCCAGTGGGGGCCACTCACCGAGTCCGACCGCAACTTCGTCGTCTTCGTGCGTTCCGCCGGGCTCTGGGAGGGGCCCTCGGGGGATCTGGCCATGAAGAAGGGGACGACCGCGGCCGTGCGGGAAGCCGGAAGGCACCTGGTCATCGGGCACGCGGCGCTCGACGCCAGCTGCCGGAAGATCGCACCCATGCTGAACATCACCATCCCCAACCAGCCGACGCCACAGCAGGCGGGCTTTCTCGCGACGTTCCAGTCGGACAAGGGCAAGCAGTTCGACACCGACTTCGCCAACATCCTGCGCGTCACGCACGGGTCGATCTTCAACACCATCGCGAAGGTCCGCTCCACGACCGAGAACACCCTCGTGCGCGCGTTGGCCGACCAGGCCAACGACGTGGTCCTGGACCACATCACACAGATGGAGAAGACCGGACTGGTCAACTTCGACCAGGTCAACTTCCAGATAACGACCCCGCCGAAGCTTCCGTCCGCCCAGGTCACTCCCCCGGTGCCGCAGGCGGGGGCACCCCAGGTCGTCCTCACGGTGCCCCCCGGGCTGTCGACCGAGGGAGTGCCGACGGGTCCGGCCGTCACCTCGGAGGGCTCCTCCGCGACATCCCCGACGCCCACGCCGACTCCGACGCCGACCGCGGGATGACACGGCCCGACCGGCCACTGTATGGCAGCGTGCAAGTTTTACCTTGCGCAATGATCGGTCGGCGTGACTCCCGCGTACCTCTTGACGAACGCTTTACTCGCGCCAGGAGGAATCATGCCCATTGCCCGCAACACGATCGGAGCCCTCGTCGTCGGCGGGGCGCTCACCGCCACATTGGCCGCCCTCGTCTACCCGAGCATGCTCGGCGTGCAGACCACGTCCTCCGATCCGTTCCGGATCATCGCCAACACCCAGTGGGGACCGCTGACCGAAGGGGACCGCGACTTCGTCGTCAAGGTCCGGTCGGCAGGGCTGTGGGAGTACCCCCTGGGAGAACTCGCGCTGGAGAAGGGCTCGACGGCGGAGATGAAAGAGGCGGGCAAGCACCTGATCGTGGGGCACGCCGGGCTGGACGAGCTGTGCCGCAAGATCGCACCCATGCTGAACATCACGCTGCCCAACCAGGCGACCCCGCAACAGCAACAGTTCGTCGCTACCTCGGCGGCGCAGTCCGGCCGACAGTTCGACTCCACCTCGGCGAACATCATGCGCGTCACCCACGGCCAGATCTTCCCGACCATCGCCAAGATCCGCGCCAGCACCACCAACACCCTGGTGCGTCAACTCGCCGACCTGGCCAACGACACGGTCCTGGACCACATCACGGTCCTGGAGAACACCGGCGTGGTCAACTTCGACCAGGTCAACTTCCAGCAGACCACCCCGCCCAAGCTCCCCAAGGACCAGCTCACCCCACCCGCCGCACAGCCCGGCGCCCCCATCGTCGTCCTCACCCCACGCCCCGACCTGGGTATCAACACCGCCTCGCCGACACCCACCCCGTCGGCTGGGTGATCAAGGGCAGGCCGCGGGGGCCCTCAGCGCTTCGCGTCGGCAGGGCGGGAAAGCCGGTAGGAGCGGACGACCGCGACCATGCTCGCGACGACGAGAGCGGATACCCACGGTGTCACGCCACGCAACGGCTGCAGTCCGCCCGATCCCGCCTCCACTCCGCGCGGGGGCACCCGCCCCTCAGGGTCGAACACGAGCGCGATCGCGTCCCCGGGGCGGGTCGTCCCTCCGCAGCCGCGCCAGATCCGGACCTTGAGCGGGACACCGTCGGCGTCCCGCACCGAGCACAGGTACCGGCCCCGCCCGCCGTCCGTGGCCCCGTCCTCGACCGAGGTCACCGTCACGGACTGCACCCGTCCGCGCTCCGCCAGCACCACGCCGGCCGCGGACTGCGGAGCGTGCAGCGCGAGACAGACACCCAGCAGCACGACGATGCCGACCAGAGCACGCCCAGCGCCGACGGATACGAGATACAGCGCGAGCGCCGCCGCGCACGCCAGGGCCCCCTCGCCATCGGCGAGCGAGGGGCGGCCCGTCCAGGCGCCGTAGAGCGTCGTGCCGAGGACGGCCCCGGCGGTGAGGAGCCCCGCGAGGAGTCCCTCCGCGACCAGCCACCACGGCGGAAGGCCCACGAACTCGGCGGGCCCCCACACTGTGGTGCGCAGATGCGTCAGGAGGTGGGAGTCGGCGGACGGCCAAGCCCGACGCGTACGGCGCACCAGTGCCATCCCCCGCGTCCTCCCTCACACTTCCGGCGTCCGTGCCGTGCGGCCGCGCTGTCCCGGCCGGACATGCGCGCACGACACGTGCCCCAAAGCGGGTCGCGTGGCCGGTGTTCACAATTCCCTTGCATTATGCAAGACAAGCGTGATCCGGAAAAGATGTGTCCGAAAACGGGGCCTGGTCGGCCGCGCACTGCGGTTCCTGCCCGTGCGGGTCACATGTCGTGGACCATCGCCTCGTCCACGGCCCAGCCGAGCGGGTGGGGATCCGGGTTGTCGGCGGCGGGGGTCGCCGGCGGCTCGCCGCCCGCCCGGTTGAAGGCGCCCAGAGCCTCGATCAGCGCGAGCCGCTGTGTGGGCCCGAGCCGTGCGACGATCGCCGCGATCTCGGAACGGCGCCGGGCGGTGACGTGCTCGACGGTGCGCCGGCCCTCGTCGGTGAGCTGGAGCAGGGTCTCGCGGCGGTTGTCGGGGTTGGTCTGGCGGTCGGCGAGCCCGGCCGCGATGAGCCGGTCGACCATGCGCATCGCGGTGGACGGCGCCACCTGGAGGAGGTCTGCCAGCACCACCAGCTTGGTGGCACCCCGGGTGGCGAGCACGACCAGCATCCGGAACTGCGGCAGGGTCACCCGCTCCTCGACCTCGCCGAGGGAACGGGCGGAGACCGCCACCAGCAGGCGGGAGGCGGTCAGCACCGCCCTGGTGACCGCGTCGACGTCGTCCATGGCCCCCGCTGGGGTCTCGTGCTCCGGCATAGGTCCTTTTTACCGTGCCGAAGTCGGCGCTCTCTCACGTGATGGGAACAGATTTTCCTTCTCCATGACCGTGGTACCGCAGGAGCAGCATCGCGGCGTCGTCGTGGAGCGGCCCGTCGGCATGTCTGACCAGGTCTTCCCGCAGATCCTCCAGGGCCTGGTCCGCTTCGGGCTCCTTGAGCAGGTCGGCCCGGTCGCCGAGGGGATAGAAGGAGCCCCGGGCGTCCCGGGTCTCGGTGACACCGTCGGTGTACAGGAGGAGCTGGTCGCCGGGCGCGAAGGCCACCCGGTAGGGCTCGGGTCCCTCGGCCCCGTGGGCGCCCAGCCCGAGGGGAAGCGCGTACGCGGGCGGCTGCGGGAAGTCGACGTTGCCGTCCTGCCGCACGACCATCGGCGCCGGATGGCCGAAGTTGAGGAAGACGACCTCGTGACCGGAGCCGATCTCGGCGAGCACCGCCGTGACGAACTTCTCGCCCTCCAACTCCCGGGCCACACTGCGCTCAAGCCGCTCCCCCAGCCCCACCAGATCGGGTTCGTCGTGGGCCGCCTCCCGGAAGGCACCGAGCACCACGGCCGCCGTCTCCACCGCGGCCAGCCCCTTGCCCTGTACGTCCCCCACGATCACCCGGATCCCGTGCGGGGAGGCGACCACCTCGTACAGATCCCCGCCGATCCGCGCCTCCGCAACCGCCGAGGTGTACGACACCGCCGCCCGCAACGGCCCCGCGGTCCGCGGCACCGGCCGCAGCAGCACCCGCTGCGCCACCTCCGCGATCGAACGCACACTGGCCAGCTCCGCCTCCCGGCGCGAGCGCGCCACCGCGGCCGCGACACCCACCCCGGTGACCCCCGCCACCGACGCCATAGCCGTGAACCCACGGCGCTCCTCGAACAGCCCGTCGTACATCCCCAGCCCCACGCACAGCAGCAGCGCCACCGCCCCGATCAGCGCCGTACGCCGCCACCCTCCCACCAGCCCGGAGAACGCCGGCCCCAGCGACACCAGCGGCAGGAACCCCACACCAGGCCCGGACACCAGGTCAGCCCCGGCCACGACAACCATCACCGCCACCGGCATCCAGGACAGCACGGCGGACCGGGACGTCGGCTTGTGTTCGGTCATGACGCCCTCCAGCGGTACCGCGGTCTCAGGAGCCACCTTTCCAGGACCTCTGGCGCAGGCACCCCTCCCCGTTTTTAGACTATGCAAGAGTTTGCACGTCGAAGCGGGCCTCATTCCCGGCCCTTTACCCAGGAGAGGCCGAGAGTCACCGTGGCCGACGTACCCGATCCCGGAAGGCGGCCATGCTTGGCAGACAGACCCCACCGGACCGGCCCGCGCTTCCCGTCGGCTGGCGGCGCCTGGCCGCACGGCTGCCGATACTGCTCTTCCGTTGCGGGCTGGGCTGGGCCTTCGGTAAACGGCTGCTCCTGCTGCATCACACGGGCCGCGTGACCGGACTCCAGCGCCGAGCCGTTCTCGAAGTGGTGGAGCACGATCGGGCCGGCGGCAGCTGGACCGTCGCGTCCGGCTTCGGGCCGAGGGCGGCCTGGTACCGCAATCTGCGTGCGGATCCGAAGACGCTGATCGAGGTGGGCAGCCGCCGGCACGCCGTCACGGCCCGTTTCCTCCCACCGGACGAAGGCGCCGAGATCATGGCCCGCTACGCACGTCGCCACCCCCGGACCGCCCGTCGGCTCTGCGCCTTCATGGGATTCACACCCGACGGCACCGATGCGGGGTACCGGGAGGCCGGAAGAGGCATCCCCTTCGTCCTCCTGGAGGCCGCCCCAGGATTTCGCCCGACATGACCCGCAGGCCCACCGTGACCCGAGACTGGCGCTAAATTTTGCATCATGCAATCATTGCCCCCAGGGGGCCGAGTCGGCGGCCGGGTCGCCCGGCGCCCGCGCAGGAGTGACCGGCACGGATGACGGGCTCGGGTGGCGCGCCGGCCGCCGACGGGCCCCACGGACCTGTCCCGACGGGCACGCCTCACCATCCCCTCCGTTCTTCAGCAGTACGCCACTCCAGCGCGATGTACGCCCGGTCAAGGCAACGGGCATGGAGATGAAAGCCAGTGGTCGCTGAGCACCCGGCGGGCAACGGAGGACTCGGCGGCGAGGACAGTGGTCCGGCCGTCCCGGATGCCGTCCGGCGAAGATTCCTCGACGACACCGAGCAGGCCATCCGGGCCTCCGCGCCCAGGGAGCCCTCCGCACAGGAGCGAGCGGCAGGTGTCCGCTCCCGTCCGACGGGGCGGACCGCCGCGCGACGGTGCCGCCGGGCGACGGAGCGGGATTCCGGGCCGAACCGCATGGGCGACCCGGTCGGCGACCTGTGGGATCCGGAGGATCCGTGGACGGCGACGGCCTGGCGGGACCTGGACGGCCGCGGTAGACGGCGGCGGGCCGGCCGTGTCCTCGCCGTCGTCGCCGCCATCGCGGCCGTGGGTGCCCTTGCCCACGTACCCACCCGATCAGCTTTCCCTGACGGCAGACCCGACGAGGGCATCACACAGCAGTCCGAGGACGTCCTGCCGGACGGGGTACCGACCGCCACCGGCCCACCGACGGGTTCCGCGTACGCCGGCACGCCCTCCCCGACGCCCCGCACCGGGTGATGAGCACGACTCGGGTCACGTCCGTACGTGTTGCTGGACCGAGAGCAGGAAACCGAAGAACCCACGTGGGGCTACCAGAGGTGAACGACATCAGGTGCAAGGCCCGTTCGCTGATCGCCGTGGTCGCCCTGCTCGTCGGCGCCCTGCTCGGCGAAGCGGCGCCCGCGTCGGCGCACGCGACGCTGGCCGGCAGCGACCCCCGCGACGGTGGTGTGCTGAAGACCGCGCCGAAGCAGGTCACGGCGACGTTCGACGAGTCGGTCACCCTGGTCGAGGACTCGCTGCGGGTGGTCGACCCGGACGGGCGTCCGGTGACCGCGGGGCGTCCGCACCACGCGGGCGGCAAGAGCAACACCGACCAGGTGAACCTGACGGACGGTCTGGGGCAGGGCACCTACACCGTTTCCTGGCGGGTGGTGTCGGCGGACAGCCACGCTGTGTCGGGCGCGTTCACGTTCTCCGTCGGAAAGCCCTCCACGACCCGCGTCACGACCGCCGCCGCACCGGCCGTCGACCCCACGGTCAACGCGCTGTACGGCATAGGCCGCTACGTCGCCTACGGCGGTCTGGCGCTGCTGATCGGCGTCGCCGTGTTCGTCCTGGCCTGTTGGCGGTCCGTCACGGCCGTGCGGCTGATGCGCCGGCCGTTCGCGATCGGCTGGTGGGCGCTGCTGGGGTCCTCGGTCGCGCTGATGCTGCTGCGTGGCCCCTACGACAGCGGTGACGGGACGGCCGGGATACTCGACGTGAACTCGCTGCGCCAAGCGGTGGGCACCCGGCCGGGGATCGCCCTGCTCGTCCGGCTGATCCTGCTCCTGACGGTGGCCGTGCTCGTGCGGCGCCGGCTGCCGGAGCCGAAGCCCACACCGCGCGTCGTCGCGGTGAGCGGTGTGCTCGTGCTGGGCCTGGCCGCGACCTGGGTGACGGCCGAGCACGCGGCCGCCGGCATCCAGGTACCCGTGGCCATGGCCTCCACCGCGCTGCACCTGCTGGCCATGGCGGTCTGGCTGGGCGGCCTGACCGCACTGCTGGTCACGCTCCACCGCGCGCCCGCCGAGGATCCGCTACCGCCCGCCGCCGTCGCCCGCTTCTCCCGCATCGCCCTCGCCGCGGTGGCCGTGCTGGCGGCCACCGGTGTGTACCAGTCCTGGCGCGGACTCGGTTCCTGGCAGGCGTTCACCACCCCCTACGGCAGGATCCTCGCGTTCAAGATCTGGGCCGTGCTGGTGATGCTCTTCGCAGCGTCACACTCCCGGCGCTGGACGGCCCGGCTGCTGCCCGCGCCGGAGGAGGGACGGGTCCTGACCCCGGCAGGCCACGGCGGCCCCCCTCCCCCGGCCGAGGAAGGCGACACGGCGGGTCTCACTTCCCAGGCACCCCGACGCGGGTTGCGCCGGTCCGTGCTGGCGGAAGTGGCGATCGGCCTGGCGGTCCTCGTACTCACGACCCTGCTGACCGGCACCCAGACCGGTCGGGCGGACGCCGAGACGGCCGCCACCGCGACCAGAGTGCCGGGTCAGCCCGACATCTCCCTGACCCTGATCCCGTACGACACGGGTACCAACACCCTCGTCGGGCGCGGCAAAGTCCAGGTCAGCCTCTCGCCGGGCCGGACCGGCCGGAACGTGGTGGAGGCCCTGGTCTACGGCGCCGACGACAGCCCCGTCACCATCCCCGAACTCCGCCTGACCTTCACGGACACCGACCGGGCGATCGGCCCGCTGGACGCGGGCCTCGTCGACGAACACGGCTACTGGGGCAGCGACACCCTCAACCTCCCGGTCGCCGGGACCTGGACCATGAAAGCGACCGTCCGTGTGTCCGACATCGACCAGGTCACCGTGGAGAAGACCGTGACGATCCGCCAGTGAGAGCCCTGCCTAACGGGGTTCGGGGTTCTCGTTGTCGCGGCGGCAGCCGGCGTCCCAGGCAGTGCGCTGGTTGCCGTAGGCGGGAATGCCACCGAGGTCCTTGAGCGCGCGGGCCAGGTGGAGCAGGTTCCAGGTCATGAAGGTGGTGTTGCGGTTGGTGAAGTCGTTCTCCGGGCCGCCCGACCCCGGATCGAGGTACGACGGTCCGGGACCCGCCTCACCGATCCAGCTGGCGTCCGCCTGGGGAGGGATCGTGTACCCCAGATGCTGGAGGCTGTAGAGGACGTTCATGGCGCAGTGCTTGACGCCGTCCTCGTTACCGGTGATCAGGCACCCGCCGGCCCTTGCCCCGAGGCCGCGAGAAGCGCGGCGGGAGCACACTTGAGGCAACGACGGACCTGTCAGCACTCGCCCAAGGGGGTGTCGGTCATGGTGCGGTCCCCGGGAGGCAGGGTCAGGATGTGGCGCCTGCGCCGCAACCCGCTGAGGCGGCGCAGTGATGTGGTGGAGTGCTGGATCCTGCTCGCGGCGTGGTTCATCGCGCTGGCAGCGAGCCTGGTCACGGGTCTTGCGGCGGGATCCGCGGTGGACCACCGGCTGGACCGGCAGCGGGCCGAAAGCCGAACGGCCCCGGCCGTCCTCACCACGGAAGCGCCGGGCAGGACATCCGCGTCCGCCGCGGACGACAGCCGCGTCTGGGCCACCGTGCGCTGGACGGCCCCGGACGGCTCCACCCGCACCGGCCGCACAACGGTGCACCCCGGTGCGAAGGCCGGGACGCCGGTCACGGTGTGGATCGACCGTCAGGGCCGTCTGACGTCCGAGCCACTCGCGCCTGTCGATGCGGCTTTCCAGGTTGCCTGGACCGGCATTCTGGTCGCCCTGACCACGGGCGGCGCTGTGCTCGGCGTTACCCAGCTCCTTCGCCTCCGGCTGGAGCGGCGGCGACTGGAGCGGTGGGACGAGGAATGGGCACGTGTCGACAGCCCAAAAGGGTGGAGGACCGGGTGACGCGGCCTCGGAGCCGACAGCACGTGATGCCCGCGGCCCCGGTCCGGATTGCCCGCACGACGGTCGTCGGTAGCGGCGGGGAGAGGTCCGGGGCGGGCGGGACGACGTCTGCCCCGCCCGCACGCTGTCCCTCCCGAACGCGTACTACAGGGACGCGCGGCTCGCCCCGCGGTCCGGCAACAGGCGCCCTGCGGTCAGGCCCGATATGGTCTACAGAAGGTGTGCCGGGAAGTCTGGTCGGCGGACGTCCCCTGCTGCCCGGAGCCACTGGTGCGCTTCTTCCGCTCGTGTTTCCCCCGACTCCTTCGACGGTCCGTCGCACGCGGCCCGTGTGCATGTGAGGTCGTCCGACTGCGCGGTGAGCTCGACGCCCGCAGCGCTAGAGCCACCGGCCTGCGCCTGATCCGGCTGATCGAAGCGGGGCAGCTGGTCCTGGAGATCGACCTCGGCGAGGTGACGTATCTCAGCCCGGACGGCTGCAGAGCGCTGTTCGCCGCACTGCGTGCCGCTCGCGCCCACGGCACCCGGGTGGTCGTCACGCACGCCGACGAACACGCCCGGTGGATCCTGGATCAGCTGGGTATCGCCCGCGTGCTGGCGGCCCAGCCGGGCGGCGGCCTCTGATCGGCGCGGTCAGCCGGGACGCCCTCCGGCCGGACGGTCCTCCGGGGTGTGGCCGCTGCGAGGCCGGGGCACGCTGCCCATCTCCAGGGTGAAGGGCACCGGGTCGCTGTCGGATCCCTCGACCATCTCGTGCATCTCCCACACGCCGGTGCCGTCCCTGACGAACTCGGCCACGGTGGTGGCGGTGGAGTCGGCGACCTGGGCGAAGTCGTCCGCCAGCAGTTCGGTGTAGCGCTGGACGACCAGCACCCCGGCGTTGTGGATGTCGCCGAAGGTCCGGCGTCCGCCGTCCTGGTGGATGACCACTCCCACCACGACACGCCCGTAGGCGGCCGCGAGGCGGTCGAGCTCCAGCACCATCACCTCGACGTAGCCGAAGCCCTGGCCGGTCCGGCTGTGCCGGGTCATGTTGATCGTGCCGTCGGGTGACCGGCTGTCGTAGTGGACGATGTACTCCGGCCGGCCGTGGGGGTCGTCCGCGGAGTAGGTCGCGGCGACGATGTCGAGATGCCGGGGCGGTTCCCCGAAAGGGCTCGGGTCCCATTTCAGCCGTACCTCGACCTTGCCGAGCCCCTCGCCGACGCTGCTCACCGGATGTCGCCTCCCCGCACCGGACCGCTGAGGGCCCAGTCGTCCCCCACTCGTGAAGTATGGCCTGTGACCAGCGAATTGATGCTCCCTTGACGCGCGTCTCACCAGCCGGTCCGGAAGGGTAGGACGTGGGACACCCGTGATGGTGTTCAGGTTGCGTATGTTTCTGCCCGATGACCTGCGCGCCGGGCGGACCGGGTACGAACCTGGGCACAGGGATGTTTCGGGAAGACGGGAGCCGGACGTGCGTGCACGTGATCTGGCGGTGGAGTACCAGTCGGTGAGCGTCGACAGCGACGCCCTGGAGGCGGCGCGGCTAATGGCCGAGCACAAACTGCCGGCGCTGCTCGTGCTGGATGAACGGGGGGAGCCGAAGGCGATTCTGCCGGCCTCCCAGATGGTCAAGGTGCTGGTCCCGGCGTACGTCGTCGAGGACCCCGCGCTCGCGGCGGTCGTCGACGAACAGCACGCCGACCGGCTCTGCCAGGCGCTGGCCGGCCGCCGGGTCGGCGACTGCCTGTCGAGTACCGCTCCCGCGCCGCCGATCGCCGACCCGGACGACACTGCGCTGGAGGTCGCCGCTCTGATGGCTCGAGTGCGCAGCCCCCTGGTCGCCGTCGCCACGAAGGACAAGGCCGGCACTCGTCTGCTCGGGGTCGTCACCGCCTCGCACCTGCTGCACGAGCTCCTGGGCAAGGCGGGCGCGGCGAGCACACCGACCGCCTGAGCAGGCTCGCAGGCGGCCGGCTCAGGCCAGGGCGAAGTACCGCAGCCACAGGTACAGGGCGCTGATCAGCACGGTCGCGGCCGTGACGACGAGGCCGTACTTGGTGAACTGCCAGAAGGAGATGGGCTGGCGGTTGCGTTCGGCGATGCCGAGGACGACGACGTTGGCGCTGGCGCCGATCGCGGTGGCGTTGCCGCCCAGGTCGGCGCCCAGGGCCAGCGCCCACCACAGCACGTGATGGCCGTCTGCCGCGCCGCCCATGTCCTTGACCAGGTCGGCGGTGATGGGCGCCATGGTGGCCACGTAGGGGATGTTGTCGACGACTCCGGACAGGACCGCCGAACCGCCCAGCAAGGTGAGCGTGGCGCCCAGTTCCCGGCCGCCGGTGGCGTCCGCCAGGGCGCGGGACAGATCGCCGATGACCCCGGTCTCGATCAGGGCGCCGACCATCACGAACAGACCGGCGAAGAAGGCGAGGGTGGGCCACTCCACCTCGCCCAGGACCTCCCGGGTGTCCACCTTCGACACGGCAACCAGCAGACCGGCGCCGAGCAGGGCGACCACGCTCGGTTCGTAGTGCAGCACGGGGTGCAGGACGAAGCCGGCGACGACGAGCGCCAGGACGGCCAGCCCCTGCCACAGCAGCCGTGGGTCGCGGATGGCCTCGCGTTCCGTCAGTGTCATGACCTGTGCGGCGCGCTCCTCGTCGTACACGAACACCTTGCGGAACATCACCCGGCACAGCGCCAGCAGCACCACTGTCAGGACGGCGGCGATGGGGGCGAGGTGGACCAGGAAGTCGTTGAAGGTCAGTCCGGCCCGGCTGGCGATGATGATGTTGGGCGGGTCGCCGACCAGGGTCGCGGTGCCGCCGATATTGGAGGCGAACACCTCGGCGATCAGGAACGGCGCGGAGGGGAGGGCGAGGCGCTCGCAAACCAGCAGGGTGACCGGGGCGACCAGCAGCACGGTGGTGACGTTGTCGAGGAGCGCGGACGCCGTCGCCGTGATCAGTATCAGCATCGCCATCACCCGGAACGGTCTGCCCTGGGCCCGCTTGACCGACCAGATCGCCAGGTACTCGAACAGGCCGGTCTGGCGTAGCACGCCGACGATCGCCATCATCCCGAGCAGCAGGAAGATCACGTTCCAGTCGATGCCGGTGTGCTCGGAGTAGAACGCCGCCTTGTCGTCGGTGGCGCTGATCACGAGCATCAGTCCGGTGCCGCCGAGGGCCGCAGCCGTCCGGTGGACGCGCTCGCTGATGATCAGTACGTACGCGCCCACGAACACGGCCACGGCCGCCCAGCTCTGCCAATCGCTCATACGGCGGCCTTTCTCTCCACTTCGGTCGGCGGGTCCGCCGGGTCCTGCTCATCGTCGGGGATGCCGACCAGGTCCTCGACATCGAACATGCGGGCGATGGGTACGTCGGTGCTGGAGTGCGCCACGATCGAGAAGGCGATGCACACCGCGATCAGCGTGTACGCCTCCTCGGCGTGCGGAATGCCCGACTGCAGCACCAGCAACCCGTACACCACCGAGGCGAAACCCTTCGGCCCGAACCACGCAGCGGTCAGCTTCTCCCGCCGTGCGAATCGGGTGCCGGTCAGCGAGATCAGCAGCGACACCGGGCGGATCAGCACGGTCGCCAGCACCACCGCCACGTATCCCCGCCACGACAGGTCCGCGAACAGCGTCGGCGTCAGCAACGCCCCGAACACCAGCAGCGCGGCGAACTTCGCCAGCTCCGCCAGCGCCTCACCCAGCGGCTCGAACGCGTCCTTCGCCTCAGGGGAGACGGCGGCGAGCACGGCGCCCGCGGAGAACGCGGCCAGGTAGGGGTTGGCATGGGTGAGGTGGCACAAGCCGTACAGGATGACGCCGGTGGCCAGCGGCAGCAGTGGCTGCAGCTTCGGCTCGGCGCCCAGCAGCCGGAACCGTACGAGACCCCCCACGAGCAGCGGGAGCAGCACGCCGAAGGCCAGGCCGAGGCCGAGTTCGAGCGCGATCCGCCCGATCGACGCCTCGTCGGTGTGACCGGCGGCGGTGGGTCCGGCGGCGGCGATCAGGAGCAGCACGACGGGCAGGGCCAGTCCGTCGTTGATGCCGCTCTCGATGTTGAGCAGCTCGCGCAGTTTGGCCGGGACCTCCTTGCGGCCCACGATCGCCGAGGCGAACACCGGGTCGGTCGGCGCCAGCACCGCGCCCACCAGGAACGAGGTCGTCCTGTCCAGGCCCACCAGCCAATGGGTCACCAGCGCCATGAACACGAACGCCAGAGGCATGCCGAGCCCCAGTGCGCGGGCGGGATTGCGCCAGTTGGTCCGCAGCTTGGCGAAGGACACGTGCTGGCCGTCGGTGAACAGGACCGCGACCAGGGCCAGATCGGCGGTGACCGACACGATCTCGCTGGCCGGCGTGATGTGGATCAGCCCCAGGAAGCCGTCACTGACCAGTGCCCCACCGACGAGAAAGAGGAGGGAGGTGGACAGCACGGTACGAGCGGCCAGACCGGACAGCAGCACCGCGATCAGCAGCGCCACCCCGAAGACAGCGACGAGCACCACCGGAAACGCCCCCGATCGGAAGAGAGATCACACCTCTGTTCGCCGACCAGGCTTCCCGGCACACCGGTGGAAACCCTACCTGTTCTTGATACGTCTTTGACAGAACGCTTACGCGCACCGTCGCAGCCGGCAGATTGCCGGAGCCCGGCAGCGAGCCTCGCCCGCGTACGACTATGTCGCGGCCCTCGATGACCGGGCGGCGGCCGCACCGGCTGCCACCGGCATGGTGAGGACCATGGTGAGCCCGCCGCCCGGGGTGTCCTCGGCCACGAGAGAACCGCCCATCGCCTCGGCGAAGCCGCGGGCGACCGCCAGGCCGAGTCCCACTCCGGTGCCGCGCGGAGCGTCGCCATGGCGCTGGAAGGGTTCAAAGACCCGTTCCTTGGCCTCGTCGGGTATGCCGGGACCACGGTCCACGACCCTGACCTCTACGCGTTCGGCGATGGCGTCGGCCGAGACCAGGACCGGTTCGCCGTCGGGGCTGTACTTGACCGCGTTCTCGACGACGTTGGCGAAGGACCGCTCCAGCAGCCCCTTGTCGACGGCGATCATGGGCAGGGTCTCGGGGATGTCGAGGGTGACGGCCGACTCGGGGTCGGGGATGCCGAGGAGCGCCATCGGGACGACCTCGTCGAGGTCGGCCTCGACGATGAGCGGGGTGACCGTGCCGGTCTGGAGGCGGGACATGTCCAGCAGGTTGCCGATCAGGTGGTCGAGTCGGACGGTGCCGTCCTCGATTGCGGCCAGCAGTTCCGCACGGTCCTCTTCCGACCACTCCACGTCGTCCGCCCGCAACGACGTCACCGATGCCTTGATCCCCGCCAACGGGGTGCGCAGGTCGTGGCTGACGGCGGCGAGCAGCGCCGTACGGATCCGGTTGCCCTCGGCCAGCGCATGAGCCTGATCCGCCTGCTGCCGGAGGCGCCGGCGGTCCAGGACGACGGCGGCCTGGGCAGCGAAGGCGGCGAGCACCCTGCGGTCCTCGGCGGGCAGGACCCGGCCGGTGAGGGTGAGGGTCATGTGGCCACCGGCCGGCACGTCCACGTCCGCGTCCTCGGGGCTCCGGCACGGGCGCGGGCGCACGCTGCCCGCGCAGGTCCACGGATCGTGCTCGCCGGCCCGCTCCAGCAGGGCGGCCGACTCCATGCCGAAGGTCTCCCGTACCCGCTCCAGCAGCGCGTCGAGGCCGGTCTCGCCGCGCAACACGTTGCCCGCAAGATAGGACAGGATCTCCGACTCGGCGCGCAGCCTGGCCGCCTGCCGGGTCCGCCGGGCGGCCAGGCCGACGACCGAGGCGACGGAGACGGCGACCGCGAAGAACACCGCTATGGCGACGACGTTCTCAGGATCCGCGATGGTCCAGGTGTGCACCGGCGGCGTGAAGTACCAGTTGAGCAGCAGGCATCCGGCGGTGGCCGAGGCGAGTGCCGGCCGGAGGCCCCCGAGTAGGGCCGCCGCGACGGTAAGAGCCAGGAAGACCAGGACGTCGGTGGTGAAAGCCGGCCCGGTGCCGATGTGCGTGAGCACGAGGGCGAGCAGGAGGGGACCGGCCACTCCGACCCCCCAGCCCCCGATCGTCCGCCCCCGGCCGAGTTGTGCACCCCCGGGCGCCGGCAGCCCGCGCCCCCGGCCCGCCTCGTCGTGGGTGACCAGATGGACGTCGAGATCGGGCCCCGACTCGCGGGCGACCGTCGCGCCGACGCCGGGCCCGAGGACGTACTGCCAGCTCCGGCGCCGGGACACACCCAGCACGATCTGGGTGGCGTTGACACCGCGCGCGAAGTCGAGCAGGGCCGCGGGTATGTCCTCGCCGACGACGTGGTGGAAGGTGCCGCCGAGGTCCTCGACCAGGGTGCGCTGGACGGCGAGTTCCTTCGGGGAGGCCGAGGTCAGGCCGTCGCTGCGGGAGATGTAGACGGCGAGCACCTCGCCGCCGGCACCCTTCTCGGCGAGCCGCGCCGCCCGCCGGATCAGCGTCCGCCCCTCCGGTCCGCCGGTCAGCCCGACGACGATCCGCTCCCGCGAACCCCAGATCGCCGAGACCCGGTGCTCGCTGCGGTACTGCTTCAGGTACTCGTCGACCCGGTCGGCCACCCACAGCAGCGCCAGCTCGCGCAGGGCGGTGAGGTTGCCCGGCCGGAAGTAGTTGGACAGGGCCGCGTCGACCTTGTCCGACGTGTAGATGTTGCCGTGCGCCATGCGCCGCCGCAGCGCCTGGGGCGACATGTCGACCAGCTCGATCTGGTCCGCGCGCCGTACCACCTCGTCGGGCACCGTCTCGCGCTGGCGCACCCCCGTGATGGACTCGACGACGTCGCCGAGCGATTCGAGGTGCTGGATGTTGACGGTCGAGATCACGTCGATCCCGGCCGCCAGCAGCTCCTCGACGTCCTGCCAGCGCTTGGCGTTGCGGGAGCCGGGGACGTTGGTGTGGGCGAGTTCGTCCACCAGGGCGACGGCGGGGGCCCGGCGCAGTACGGCGTCCACGTCCATCTCCGTGAACACGGCGCCCCGGTACTCCAGTTCCCTGCGCCGGACCTGCTCCAGGCCGTGCAGCATCACCTCGGTGCGCTGCCGCTCGTGGTGCTCCACGAAGGCGACCACACAGTCGGTGCCCCGCTCCACCCGCCGGTGCGCCTCGGAGAGCATGGCGTAGGTCTTGCCCACGCCCGGTGCCGCACCGAGATAGATCCGAAGCCTGCCGCGTGCCATCGTCTCGTCCCTGTGTTTCGTGGCCGTCGTGTCGGAGGTCAGGCGCATCGACCCCTGCAGATCAATCCTGCTCATGAGGGAACCCGCTCCGGTAGGCCCTCACCGAACGACGCCGGTCCCGACGCACCAATACGCTCGTGCAGGCCGCCACGACCAGTACGGCGGCGGCGACGGGGATCAGGAAGGACGTCATGGCCTCTCCTTCTCGACGGCCACGTGCCGGGTGCCGGGGACGGCAGCCCGGTCGATCGCCGTCTCGACGGCCGCGATCCGGTCGGCGAGCAGTGCGAGGGCGGAGACCGCGCGGGTGAGCGGGTCGCTCTCCGGGCCGCCGAGGGACTGGCTGCGGACGTACGCGGCTTTCACCTCGCTCCACCGCACGGCCTGCTCGGCGGTCAGTGTGCCGCGCAGCTCGGCCAGTTTCAGCAGGTTGGCCTCGGCACCGGAGGTGAGGGTGCGGGCGTCGGCGGCGTAGTGGTCATGGAGGACGGCGGCGAGTTCGGCGCGGTCCATGACCGGCTGGATGCGCTGGGCGATCCTGTTCATGGTGCGGTAGGAGCCCTGGAGCCGGAAGGGCGGTTCGGTGCGGGTGGCGTCGGGCTGGGCGGCCGAGGCGATGTAGGCGGCGTTGACCGCGAGCACCGTTTCCCTGGCGGTCAGCAGCTGGCGCAGCACCGCCAGGATCCGCTCCAGCTCGGCAGCCGGGTACGGATGGACGAGGCGGTCCACGCGGGCCGCGGGGTCGCCCTCCGCCATGCGGACCAGCAGGTCGAGGTCGGCCCGGTCACGACCGGCGAGCGGGGCGAGGACCGGGTTGGCGGTCAGGGCGTTCTCGACGAAGCTGAACGCGAAGGCGTCCTCCCTGCCTGTCAGGACGTCGCCGAGGTTCCACACGTCGGCGCGGTTGGCGAGCATGTCGGGGACCTGGAAGCGGCCGCCGACCCCGGTGTAGGGGTTTCCGGCCATGCAGACGGCGAAGCGCTTGCCCCTGAGGTCGTAGGTGTGCGGCTCACCGTCCCGTACGCCCTCGATTCGGCGGGTGGCGTCGCACAGCGGGATGAACCTCTGCAGCAGTTCGGGCGAGGTGTGCTGGATGTCGTCCAGGTAGAGGAGGGTGTTGTTGCCGGCCTCCAGCGCGAAGTTGATCTTCTCGACCTCCCTGCGGGCGGTGGCGTCCGGGGCCTCGGCGGGGTCGAGTGAGGTGACCGCGGGCCCGAGCGCCGGGCCGTCGACCTTGACCAGAAGCAGGCCGAGGCGGTCGGCGACGTACTCGACGAGGGTCGTCTTGCCGTAGCCGGGCGGGGAGACAAGCAGGAGGAGGCCGCCGGTGTCGGTGCGCTTGCTCCCCCCGGTGGTGCCGAGCTGTCCGGCGAGGCTGTCCCCGATCAACGGCAGGTAGACCTCGTCGATGAGCCGGTTGCGGACGAACGTCGGCATCACCCTCGGCCGGTGCTCATCCAGCCGGATCCGCGTACGCTCGGCGACCACCAGTGCCGTGCGCCGCCGCTGGTAGGCGCGGTGCGCGGGGGCTTCGTGGGTACGGAACTCGCGGGTGCGGGCCAGGAGTTCGTCGATCCGGACCGTGAGGGTACGGCGGTCTACGCGCGGGTGGGTTCCGAGCAGCCCCGAGACGGTCTCGGTCAGCGGTGCGTCGGACTCGTAGCGGGGCAGATCCGGACAGAGCTCGGCCGCCACCGCCTCCGCGAGGTCTCCGGGGCCGACCTCCACCCCAGTTGCCGTGGTGTACGACGTCAGCCACGCCTCGACGAGTTGCCGGCGGTCGGCCAAGGCAACGAGGGCCGTGAGGTCGTCGTCGTACGCCGAAGTACCCACGGCACGGCGGAACTTGTCGAGCAGCGTGCGGGCGCCGGTACTGATGACGAACCCGGCGGGGCCAGAGGTGAGTTCCTCGAAGAGGTAGCAGGCGGCGGCGGTCGCGGTCGGGCCGCCGATCGCCGCCGCCAGTTCCCCTTCCAGGTCGGCGATGGCCGGGGCGAGGCCGAAGGTGTCGCGTGCGCGGGCCAGGGAGCAGACCCGGCGGGTCCAGGCCGTGCGCTCGTGGGCGGTGGTGGCGTGGGCCCAGAACAGTTGGGCGGCGGCGCGGGCGGCCGGCTGGTGGCGGAGCGCGCCTGCGCCGTCGTGCAGGCGCAGCAGGGCCTTGAGGATCAGTACGGCGTCGTGGTCGTGGACGCCCCGCTCGTACCCCTCGTCGTGGGCCGCCTCCGCCGCCTGCCGGACCAGGTCGGGCAGGTCGGCCTCCGCGAGCACGGCCGGGCCGTGCTCGTCCAGGAGCCGGGAGGCGAGGTGTTCGGCGCGGTAGACCTCCGGGGACTCCGAGGGCAGCGGGCGGTCCCAGTAGGGGCGGGTGGCCGCGAAATCCGGATCGGTGACCGGCGCGCGGTAGTCGGTGCCGGTGACGGCGAAGGCGAGGCCGTCGCCGTGCGGGACCAGGGTGAGTTCCAGGGGCTGGGTGTTCACGGCGAAGCGGTGGGTGCCGAGGCGGAGCGTACGGCCGCCGTCGGCGTACAGGTCGCCGCGGTCGCGCAGGGCACGCAGGGCCTCCTGGCGGGCTGCCTTGAGGCGGCCGTCGAGTTCCTCCGCCCGTACCTGGTCGCCTAGTTCGCGCAGTTCGCCGATGGTGCGGCGGATCTTGGCGGGCAGCGGGTCTGAGGTGAAGTACGTGGTGACGGCGTCCGTGTCCGTGAGGGTCGCGGCGCGCCGGGTCACCGTGCCGAGGTCACGGGCGGCGGAGTCGGCGAGGCGTTCGGCGCGGCGGGCGCGGGCGTCGGCGAGGCTCTGCTTGCGGACGGCGAACGCCTCGTGGACCTCGTCGCGCCTGTCGGCGAGCGTGCCGAGGAAGTCGTCGAACTCGGCGAACCGGGACTCCAGGTCCTCGATGTGCACGAGAACCCGGGCGAGCTGCTCGTCGCACGTCTCAGGACTGCCGGCGGCGGCGAGAGCGCTCGTGACGGTCTGGCTGAGCAGGGCGGACTCGGCGGCGAACGCGGCGCGTCCCTCGCGGTCGAGGAGGTCGCGGCGGCGGCCGTCGAGGGTGGCGCGGGCGCGGTTGAGACCGCCGAGGACTTCGGAGATCCGCTCCAGGACGGCGGTACGCACGGTGGCATCGCCGAGATCGAGCCCGGCGACGACGTCGGTCACCGTCCGCAGCCCGTCGGCGAGTTCGTCGAGGCGTGCGGAGACCGGCGCGGCCTCGGCGACCGTGACGATCGCCCCGGCGTCGGCGGTGAGCCGCTCGACGTCCGCCCGGTACTCGGTGAAGGCGTCCTCGCGGGCGAGGTGGGTGACGGCCCGCCGGCCGAAGGCGGCGAGGTCGGCCTCGGTGGCGGTGGCCAGCTCGTCGATACGGGCGGTGTCCGCGTACCGCATGTCCCTGAGGGTGAGCAGGTGGCCCTGGGCACGGCGGAGTTCGGTCAGGCCGGCCACCCAGGCGGCGGCGCCCCGCGGGGCCTCGCCGCGCAGACGTCGTACGACCGCGGCGATCCGCGCGTCGGCTTCGGTGAGCGCGTCGGCGGCCTGCCGGGTGAGGGCCTGGACGGCCGCGAACTCGGTCAGCACCTGTTCTGCCGTGGCGCGGACCTGTGTGAGCGGCTCGTTCAGGTCGCCGAGTTCCGGGTCGCCCAGCCAGTGGTGGACGTCGGCCGCGCGCACGCACGCGGCGGCCAGTGCTTCGTACACCTCGGTCGTCGGGGTCGTCTCTGCGACGGATCGGGTGATGGACAGGCAGTCGGAGATGCCGCGCACCAGGTCGGCGTTGCCGACCCGGGCGAGCGGCCCGGCGCCGAGGGGCTGCGCGGCCGCGTGGGTGTCGGAGACGTACGGGGAGTTCCACAGCTGGAGCGGGTGCACCCGCCGGGCGTCGTCGCCGTCGGCGTGCAGGACGGCCAGCGTGCCGTCCTCGAACAGGGCCCAGCCGTGGCCGGACAGCGGGGCGGCGACCTCCTTGCGGATCATGTTGTACGGCAGCAGCAGGCTGCGGCCCGTGACCCGCGAGTGGAAGGCGTACAGCACGTCCTCGCCGTTCGGCGAGCGCACCTCGCGCTCGAACTCCAGGCCGGTCACGTCGAGGTCGTACGTCCGGTGGGTGCCGGTGGCCAGGCAGTAGCCTCCGGGAAAGACGACGCCCTGGTCCTCGGGCAGGCGGCGGCAGGCCAGGCCGATGCCGTCCAGGCGGACGACGGTCCTGGTCAGCGTGTTGAAGACCAGGTGGCGGTCGGAGCCCTCCTTGTAGGGGCGGATCCGCAGCAGGACCAGCGAGCCCACGCGGGCGTAGGCGATGTCCGCGTCGGCGAGGGACTGCAGCGGCTCGTCGACCGGCTCGGAGTGGATACCCTCGTCCGTCTCGGTGTCGTTCTCGACCTTGACGGTCAGCGTCCCGCCGAGCGTGTCGACGAAGACCTCGCCTTCGACGGAGACGTGCGGGTGGCGGCCCAGGACGTGGTCCTCGCGGGTCGTCGCGGTCCACTCGACGTCGTGGGAAGGCGGCAGGACGTGGTCGCGGTCGCCGCGCGCGTCCACGAACGACGCCCCGCCGTCGTCGGTGAGTGCCCAGCGCAGGACGCGGGTGTCGCCGGCTTGGTCACCGGTCTGGAAGACGGCGAGCAGCTTGCCGTCCACCCGGTGGAGCCGGAGCAGCCGGGCCTGGCGGTAGTAGCGGTGGAGGTCGGCCATCTCGCGGACGAACGCGGGGTCGTCGAGCAGGCCGGGGACGGCGTCGTCGGGCAGCCGGTTCAGGTGCCGGTCGTAGAGCGCGAAGACGTCGCCGACCGCGTTCCCGGACCCGGGGTTGTGGCCGAGGAGGAGGGTGTCGCCGACGGCGACGAGGTCGCGGGGCACACTGGCGTGCTCGGTGCGCAGCCGTCCGGTGCCGGCCAGGTCGAGGCGCGACGAGTCGAACTCCTCGGTGCGTCGGGCGTTCAGGGCCTCGGCGCGACGGGCGAGTTCGGCGGCCTGGGCGGTGAGCCGGACGCGCAGCACCTCGTAGGCGCCGGCGTCCGGCTTGTGGGTGCCCTGTGCCTCGTACGTCCCGGTGTCCTGGCCGGTGCTCATGGATCCCTCTCAGCAGATCGAAGGAGGTACGTGGTGCGGAGCCGCCGTCCCCTGTGCGGCGGCTCCGGACCACGAACCGGTCAGCCCCTGGCGCTCCCGTTGAGGGCGGCGAGGGAGGTGTCGGCGAGCCCCAGCTCGCCCGCCCTGTCCAGCAGTTGCTGGAGCCGCCCGGGGTTCGCGGCGCCCGACGTCATGAGCTTCGTCAGCAGCGCGGACACGGTCAGGTCCCGGATGCCGGCCGCCGAGACGGATCCGAGGGCGCGGCCGAGGTCGTCGGGAAAGCTCGCGGTGCCGTCGAGCCAGGGCCCGGCGAGCGCCTGCGCGGTGTCGGAGTTCTGGACGAACCCGTCGACGCTCTTGCCGAGCGAGATCGCGGAGACGAGCCGGTCAAAGAAGAGGGACTCGCCGCCGACGATGTCGATGTCGGCGTTCTCAAGGCCGGTGGCGAGCACCGTGGCCTGCGCCTCGGCGATCTGCCGTTGCGCGTCCAGCCCGGCGAGCCGGATGTCCTTCTCGGCCGCCAGCCGCAGCCGGTACTCCTCGTGACCGCGCGAGGCGTCGTCCAGGGCGGCCATCGCCGCCGCCTTCTCGGTGAGGCCGGCGGCCTCCGCCTTGAGCTTCTCGCCGATGCCCTCAGCCTCCGCGAGCACCTTGGCCCGGGTGCCCTCGGCCTCGGCGCGCAGCCGTGCCTCGGACGCGGCGGCCTCCGCCCGCCCGGCCTTCTCGATGACCTCGGCCTCCTTGTCGCGGACCTGCACGGCGGCCAGTCCCTCGGCGGCGGCCTCGGCCCGGACGCCCTCGGCGAGCCGCAGCTTGGCCTGGGCGTCCAGGTCGGCGGTCTTCAACCGGGCCTCGGCGAGGGTGATCTCCTGTGCGGCGCGGTGCACGGCTGCCTGCTCGGCGGCCTCGGCGGCCTTGATGTCCTTGACCAGCTTCTCCTGTGCCTCGGCCTCGGCGGCGATGACGACCGCCTGCCGCTCCCGCTCGGCCTCCTCCACGGCCCGCAGCTTCTTGATGGCTTCTTCCTGCTCGGCGACCGTGCGGTCCACGGCCACCCGCTCCCGGACGACCTCGGCGATCTCCCGCTTCTCCGCCTCGACCTCCTTGTCGGCGGCGATCCGGGTCAGCTGGGTCTCCCGCTCCCGGGCGATGACCTCAAGGAGGCGGTCCTTCTCGACCCGCTCGCCCTCGACGGCGATGACCCGCTCGCGGTTCTTCGCGGCGACGGCGATCTCGCGGGCCTGGTTCTCGCGCTGGATGCCGAGTTGCTCCTCGGTCCTCAGGAAGGCGCCCTGCGACCGGAGCCGCTCCTCCTCCGCCACCCGCGCGGTCTCGGCCTCCTCGCGGGCCCGCACGGTCTCTATCTCCCGGCGCTGCTTGATCTCGGCGTCCGCCTGCCGGCGCTCCAGCTCCAGGATGGCCTCGCGCGCGTCGACGTTCTGGCGGGTGATCTCCTTCTCCTCCGTGCGCTGGGCCTCGTTGGTGCGCACGTGCTCCACGGCCGTCAGCTCGGTGATCTTCCGGATGCCCTGGGCGTCGAGGACGTTCGCCGGGTCGAGCTGGGACAGCGGCGTCTGCTCCAGGTAGTCGATCGCCGCGTCCTCCAGGTGGTAGCCGTTGAGGTCCACGCCGATCAACTCGATGATCTTGTAGCGGAGTTCCTCGCGTTTGGTGTAGAGGTCGGTGAAGTCAAGCTGCTTGCCGACGGTCTTCAGCGCCTCGGAGAACTTCGCGTGGAACAGTTCCTGGAGCGTCTTCTGGTCGCTGGCTCTCGCAGTGCCGACGGCCTGAGCGACCTTGACGACGTCCTGGGCGGTCTTGTTGACCTTGACGAAGAACGAGATCCGGATGTCGGCGCGGATGTTGTCCCGGCAGATGAGCCCGTCCCGCCCGGCCCTGGTGATCTCGATGGTCTTCACCGAGATGTCCATCATCTCGGCCTTGTGCAGCACCGGCAGCACCACCTGCCCGGTGAACGTCACGTCTACCCTGCGCAGCTTGGAGACGATCAGCGCCTTGCCCTGCTCCACCTTGCGGAACAGCAGGGAGACGACGGCGACGGCGAGCAGGCAGACGGCGATGAGCACGCCGATGCCCATGGTCATGGGAGTCATGGCATACGTCCTTGAGGCGTAAGGGAGTTCGAGCGTTCCGGCGGGAAGGAAGAAGAGAAGGAGGGGGGAAGGGAACCGGGCGGGCCGTGGCTCAGGCGGCGCGGTCCCACTTCGCACGCGAGGGTGCCACCGTTTTGTCCGGGTCGTCCCGTTCATCCGGGAAGAACCGGTGCAACGGCCGCACGAGCAGGCGGGTGGCGGGCCAGGCGAGGAGCAGCGCTCCCGCGGGGGCGACCAGACGCAGCGGCCCGGCGACGGGCCCCGGGGGCCCGATCGCGCTGACCACCACCACGGCCGAGACCCTCAGGGTCCAGGCGAGCACCGTCAGCAGCGAGAGAGCGACCGCCACGGGCACCCCGCCCATGGGCCACGCCCGCGGTTCCACGTCCGCGTCAAAGCTGCCGGCATCGGTCAGATGCGCCAGGGGCAGGAGCCAGAAGCACACCACCGCCACCAGGGCCGTGGTGGGCAGGATGGTGGGGAGGCCGGTGGCGGCCACCAGAAACGTCCGCATTTCCCGCCCCCTCTCGGCCCGCGCCGCTCGTGTCCGTGGGGGCACGGATCAGATCCGGGTTCCGGTGCGGGCACCTGCCGGTGTCCGGCACCGGAACCGTCCGTGGTGCTCCCCGCGAGCCATGCTCCACGACCGGAGCCGCCCCGCGCATTGCCGGTGTCCGGCAGTGTTCATTAGGGTCTGGATGCCGGTGACCGCTAAGAAACCATCAGCGGCGCGTCAAGATTCCGGGGGACGACGTGACAGACGGGCACATACCCGAGCGGTACCTCGACGGCTACGACCGGATCCTCGCCGAGGTCTCCGCCACCGGCCGACGCCTCACCCGGGACGAGATCGCCTCGCGCCGCGCCCTGGGAGAACAAGCCGCCGAGGCCGGCCACGGCCTGCGCGCCCTGGTCAGCGCACACCTCGCGGCCGCCCGCAGGGCCTGGCCCACCGCGTCCGGCTCGGCCGACGAGGCGCTCGCCGCCGTCCAACAGGTCGTCGACGCCTTCGCCGAGGGCTTCGAGCGCGCCCAACTGCTCGCGGTACGCCAGGAGGAAGCCGCCCGCCGGGAGTTCATCGACGACCTCCTCTACGGCCGCAGCAACCTGGGCCGCCTCTCCGAACGCGCCGAACGCTTCGGCCTGCGCCTGTCCCACGCCCACGCGGTCGCCGTCGCCCAGGGCGCGACCGCCTACGGCGAGGGCGACCCGGTGCCGCGGCGGGTGGAGCAGGCCGTCATCGCCCGGTTCGGTGACCGCAGCGTCCTGCTGACCACCAAGGACGGCCGACTGCTGTGCATCGCGCCCGGCCACCAGGCCGACGTCCTCACCCACTTCGCCAAGCAGGCGCACGCAGCCACCGACGGCGGCCGGGTCGCCATCGGCCGCCCCCAGCCCGGCCCCGGCGGGGTCGTCCAGTCCTACGAGGAGGCACTCAACGCGCTCGAAATGGCCGAGCGCCTCAACCTCGACGAGCCGGTCCTGCGCGCCGCCGACCTGCTGGTCTACCCCGTCCTCACCCGCGACCGGCAGGCCATGGCAGACCTCGTCCAGGGCACCCTGGGCCCGCTCGTCACAGCCCGCGGCGGCGCCGAGCCCCTCCTCGACACCCTCACCGCCTACTTCGACTCCGGCTGCGTGGCCACCGAGGCGGCCCGGCGCATTTCCCTGAGCGTGCGCGCCCTGACGTACCGCCTGGATCGCATCCACAAGCTCACCGGGGCAAACCCCGCGGACCCGACCCACCGGTACATGCTCCAGACGGCGGTCATCGGGGCACGGCTGCTGGACTGGCCGGCAACAGCTCTGTGATGCCCTGGACGCCGGGATGAACGAGGGCCGACCTCAGCAAAGGACCGCTCCGCGGGTACGCGGCAGGCCGACGGCGCCTGATGGCTGCTCGTCGTTTGCATGACCATGACCTCGTCATTACATCGGGGACCGAACCATTGCACTATCGTCCTATTGGGACCCGCGGTGACGCCGCCTACGCCGCAACCCGAGCGGTCGAGGAATGTCCAAACGGCGCCGCCGCGGGTCCCGCGAGGGACATCACAGCAACCCCGACCGCAGGGTGAGCCATGCCGATCGAACCGGACGAGGACATCGCGATCCGCCACGTCATCGACCACCTCAGGACCGCCTACGGCGACAGCCGCACATCCGACGAGGTCGAGGCCGCGGTCGCCACGGCGTACGCCTCCTTCAACAGCCTGCCCATCCGGGCCTACCTCCCGGTGCTCGCGGAAAGGCGGGCTCGCCGGATCCTGGGCGAGGACTCCCCCGCGCCCGAGGACATCTGACACTCCGGCAGACCAGACGGGACTGAACGGCACTCGCGACAGGCGGAGGCACGAACCGCCTTCGACGCGACCGCAAGACGCGCCACATCGCACGCGGAGGCGACCTTCACCCCGATTGCACATTCAGGCCCGACACAGCGGTGCGCGCGGTGCACTCGCTAGACACAGCAGGTCCGGAGTCCGCCCGCCACACCTCCACACGTCCACGATTCGTTCACATGTACGCCGACGCCTGAGAGTTGTACGCTGCAAAGGTGGAGGGGGATAAGTATCGCTTCGGAGATTTCGAGCTCGACGTGGCCGGGCATCTGCTCCGCCGGGCCGGCGAGCCGGTCCATGTCGAGCCCCGTGCCCTGGACCTGCTGTGCCATCTGGTCGAGCACCGGGACCGGGTGGTGCCGAAGAACGAACTCCTCGATGAGGTGTGGGGAGACCGCTTCGTCAGCGAGGCGGCGCTCACCACGGCGCTGCGGACCGCGCGCCTGGCCCTCGGGGACACCGGCAGTCGGCAGGACCTGATCCGCACCGTCCACCGGCGGGGCTACCGGTTCGTGGCCGCAGCGACGGTTGTCGGGGACGAAGCGTCCGTCGGCACCACACGGCAGGCCGGCTCCGATTCTGCACCGGCCGACGGCCCGAGCGGCCCCGACAGCCAGACGATCCGGTTCTGCCGGGCCGCCGACGGCACCCGCATCGCCTACGCCACCGCCGGCTCGGGCCCGCCCCTGCTCAAGGCCGCCAACTGGATGTCGCACCTCGACCTGGAATGGACCACCTCGGTGTGGTCCCACTGGCTGGGCGGACTGGCACGCAACCGCCGACTGGTCCGCTACGACGAACGCGGCTGCGGCCTCTCGGACTGGACCGTGCCGGGCTTCACGTTCGACGACTGGGTGGACGATCTCCACACTGTGGTCGAGGCCACAGGGCTCGACCGCTTCCCGTTGCTCGGGGTGTCGCAGGGCGGGGCGGTGGCCGTGGCCTACGCCGTACGTCACCCGGAACGGGTCAGCCGGCTCGTCCTCGCCGGAGCCTACGCCCGGGGCCGACAGGTCCGGGCCCGGACCGAGGCCGAACGCGAGGAGGCGGCCCTCGACCTGGACCTGGCCCGTGTGGGATGGCTCCACCAGGACCCCAGGTTCCTGCGGGTCTTCGCCTCCCAGTTCCTGCCCGAGGGCACACCGGAGGACTGGGCCGAGTTCACCGCCTTCCAGCGGCAGACGACCTCACCCGCCAACGGGGTCCGCTTTCTGGAGGAGTTCGCCAGGATCGACGTCTCCACCATCGCCCACCAGGTGGCCTGTCCCACGCTGATCATCCACTCCCGCGACGACGAGCGGGTACCGGCCGCACAAGCCGGTGAGCTGGCCGCGCTCATTCCCGACAGCCGACTGGTCCTGCTGAAGAGCCGCAACCACCTGCTCACCGCGTTCGAGCCGGCCTGGGACGAGTTCCTCGCCCACATCGACGCCTTCCTGGCCGAGTGAACCGGACGCCAGAGCCGGCACGCGTGCGCTGAGGACGCCCTCAGCATGCCCTCATGGAAGCCTCAGACCTTCCCCAAGCCCCGGTACCGCGACCGGCCCGATTCTTGGAACACGCCGGGCCGAAGGGCACTCGACCGAGAACGTGCTCCGACCCGGCATCCAGGAAGAGCCACGACGCCAGAGAAAAGGACTGAACATGCGAGTCGACAACACCAGGACGTCCGGCCGGGCCCGGAGCCGACGGGGGCTGGCGCTGCTGATCGCCTCGGGGGCCGCGCTGGGCTCCCTGCTGCTGGGCACCGTTCCCGCGCAGGCCAACGGCACCACCAAGGAGGTCTCGGCCGACGGCCAGTCGATCACGTTCGCGACCAGCGACAGCAGCCGGAACGTCAGCGGAGGCGTGACGTTCGTGGTGAACGCGGACGGCAACTGGTCCATCACCGGAACCGCCCACAACTCGAACCTCCTCGTCCGCACGTTCCACTGGACGTGTGACCTGACGTGGGACGCCGCCAAGGTCACGCACGTGACCGCGAAGAAGGCCGCGCCGGGCAAGACGACCCGGACCATCAGCTCGGCGGCCTACGACCCCGACGTCCAGGGCGACTTCGTCGCCATCGCCGACCACGGCAGGGCCGACTGCGACATCGTCATCGGCTGAGCTCCTCCACCGGAAGTCCGGTGCGTCCTCCGCGGATCCGTCGTGGCTGGTCGCGCAGTTCCGCGCGCCGCTTCGAAGAGCTGCCGGACAGCACCGGGCTTCACCGCACGTGCTGGTCGAGCCGTGTCCGCCACCAGAGCCCGGATCGCCGACGCCACGTCGTCATGCCGTGGTCAATCCGTCACGGCCGGGCCGGCAGCCGCGTCCGAGGACATCGAAAGCGAACGAGCCCCGGCATGGACAGTCCGGCCGCCCGGGAAACCGAGTCGCTCTCACAACTCGATCTGACCACGGAGAAGGAGCCACCCGCCCCACAGTGAGCCCGGCCCGCGCGCAGCCGGTCGGGCTCACCGGCGAAGGTCCGGACCATTGACCCTACGGCTTGGGTGAAGCCGTGGCAGGATCGCGATGACGTGATCGCCCTCCTCCACCCGGTGCACACCGCTTATCTGCTGGAGGTTGGTGCAGAGGTTGCGGTGGGTCAGCATCACGCCCTTGGGCACGCCCGTCGTACCGCTCGAATACGGCAGCACGGCCACGTCCACAGCGGGATCGACCGAGCACTCCGGCACGTCACCGTCGCGGAGCAGCCCCAGCACCGGACGGTGGCCGTCGGCCTCGTCACAGACGAGGATCTCGATGTCCCGGCCAGTCTGCCGACGCGCCAGTTCCACGGCGGCCCGCGCGGTCTCGACCAGCGCCGACACGCTCACCATCAGCCGCGCGCCGGAGTCGGTCAGTTGCCCGGCGATCTCGGCCGGCCGGGCCAGCGGGGACAGTGGGGTCGCCGTTCCGCCCGCCATGGTGGTGGCGTAGAAGACCACGGGGAAGAGGATCGTGTTCGGCATGTGCAGCGCGACCACGTCGCCCTTGCCGAGGCCCTCGGCGGCAAGACCGGTCGCGAGCCCGCGCACCGTCTCGGAAAGCTCGCCGTAGGTGAGTGTCCGTCCGCTGGCCACGTCCACCATGGCCGGCCGTGTGCCTCGGCGGGCGGCGTCGCCGAGCACCCATTCATGAACGGGGCGGTCGACGACGTCGACGTCCAGGTACCTGCTCTCGTAGATCATCGAATCTCCTCCGGATGGGGCGCCTCCCGCTATCGCCGGTGATCCGCGACCGGGCGCCGCCCTGGCTCTAACCGGGTCGGACCGACCCGGACCGCTAGAGCATCGGGCCCACGGCCACCCCGTGACTTGGTGGAACCCTGAGGCTTCGCTGAGGAGGACCCGGAGACGGCGGTCCGCAGGGCGTCACACCGCCTGGGTGCCGACGATGTGTCAGGCCCCGGTGAGCAGGTGCCGGACGACATACCCGGCGGAGTCGACGCCGGAGCTTCCGCCCTCCACCAGGGCGGCGACGGCGATGTCGGAGTCGTACGCGGTCAGCCAACCGTTGGTGTGGTCGCCCTCCTCCGCGGTACCGGTCTTGGCACCGACACCCGCCAGACCGCTCAGCCGCGGTGCGGCGGTGCCGCTGGTGGCGACGGTGCGCATCATCGACTGCAGGTAGCCGGCCGTGCGGGCGGAGATGGGCCGGGGTGCAGTGTCCTGGTGCTGACCGGGCAGGATGACAGGCTGCCTGAAGCCGACGCCCCGGACGGTGGCCGCCACGGACGCCAGGAACAGCGGGGTGGCCGTGACCTTGCCCTGACCGATGAACTGGGCCGCCTGGTCACCGCCCTGGACGTCCGGCGGGATGCTCGGGTCGGTGGTGGCGACCCCGCCGCCGATGGACCAGCTGCCCATGCCGAAGACGTTCACGGCCTCGTCGTGCAGGGCGGAGGCGTCCCCGTCCTGCACGAGGTAGTGGAAGCCGTCCTTGATGAAGCCGGTGTTGCAGGACACCGTGAACGACTGTGCGATGGTGGCGGACGGGTTGGCCGTCACCCCCGAGTCGTTGTGAAACACCTGGCTGTTGGCCGTCAGCGAGTCCGTGCAGGGGGCAGGACTGTTCGGTGTCAGGTCCGCCTGGTCGAACAGGGCCGCGGACGTGACGATCTTCATGGCGGAGCCCGGTGACTTGATGCCGTTGATGGCGATGTCGCCGTCCGCGCCAGTGTGGGCGAGCGCGAGGATGTGGCCGGTTCGCCAGTCGAGCGCGACCGTCCCGGCGGGCTTGCCCTGAAGGTGGGCGTCGGTCACCGCGTTCTCGGCCACGGCCTGGAGGGACGCGTCGATGGTCGTCTTGATGACAGCGGCCTTGCCCTCGGTGAAGACCTTCAGCGCCTTGACTCCCTCGCCGCTCGCGTCCACCACGGCGACCCCCGTGCCGGGGCTGCCACCGGTGGGGGTGGCGTTCTTGCGGATCGTCGCCACGATGTCGTGCAGGGAGGAGAACCGGGCGAGGTCCGTCCTGCCATCGCTCGCCACGACCTTGGCGGGGGTCGCATCGGCGGGGAGCTTGCCCGCGGTCAGCGCCTGGTCGTCCCCCATACCGGGATAGAGCACCGAGTTGTTCCAGTGCACCGCCAACTGGCCGTTGGTGCTCTGCCGCACCGCCACCGCGCTCGCGTAGGTCCAGGTGCCGCCGGCCACCTGGGCCGTGACGTCGAAGGTGACCTTGGTGGCGCCCGGCGTGACGGCCGACGGCCCCGCCGACGTGACCTGCCTGAAGGCCAGCGACTTCAAGTGCAGCCCGTCCGCATATCCCCGCAGGGCCGAAGCGGCCGTGGCCGATGCGTCGGTGCGGCTTGCCGCCTCGCCGAGTTGCTGTTTGGTCCAGCTGTCGAGGAAGGCCCGGGCGAGCGCGACGGCCTTGGCATCCGACGGCGGTTCGCTTGAGACGGCCTTCGGGTCGAATCCGCGCGCGGCTTTGGTCTCGCCGTTCTGCGCCGTCCCGGAGGACATCGCCTGCACGACATTGTAGGCACCGATTCCCCCGAGGACGACCAGGGCCGTACATGTTCCGGCTATCCCGATCTTCGCAGCTCTCTTCATATCGGTGGATCGTAATGTTTATTTGCACTGTGCAAGCGTCTTTCGGGCAGATCGTTACCGGACCGTCAGGTCGTCCGGTACGCATGAGGCCAGGCGGGAAATACCCAGAGCAGGCACAGGAACGAAGGCGACCCGTCTACTGACATGTCGGACGGGTGTCCTGGGTCCGCCGACTACCCTTGGCCCATGCCCACGCAGCCCCGCTCCGACATCCACGTCTCCCGGTCCACCGGCGAGACGCCGGACGCCCGGCGGCTCACCGACGCCGTCACCCGGCTGCGCCGCGCACTGAGGGCGTCCATCCGAACCGACTACCCCTGGGAAACCCTCCCCATGGCCCAGGTCGAACTCCTACAGGTACTCGGCGAACACTCCCCCGCCCGCATCAGCGACCTGGCCACCCGCCAGCGCCTGGCAGCCAGCACCGTCAGCGGCCTGATCGGCCAGATGATCACGGCAGGGCTGGTCGCCCGCGACGTCGACCCGGCCGACCGCCGCGCCTCGGTCGTCACCCTCACCACCGCCGGACGCGAACAGCTCGCCGCCTGGACGACCGCCCACGAGCACCGGATGGACGCGGCACTGACCGCACTCGACCAGGACTCCCGCGCGGCCATCACGAACGCCCTGCCCGCTCTCTTCCGACTGGCCGAACAACTCGACGAGCCGGCGGACACCTGACCGGATCCTGGGTGCACCGGCTCCCGGCCGCACCGCCGTCCGCACCCGGTGGCGTAAGCAGGCAGCGCGGGCTGTAGCGAACGGCGGAGGATGTCCGCCGAGTCCTACGGACACCCTCCCCCGCAGGTGACGCCTCCTCAGGCGGCCACGGGCGGACGGACGCGTGCCGGGCCGCGGTGAACAGGGACGCACACGAAACGGCGGGCCGGGAAGCATCAAGACTTCCCGGCCCGCCGGCGCTCCTGCCGCGAGGTGTCAGCCACTCTCTCCCAGCCTGGCCGCCCACCTCCGCTCCACCTTGGCCAGCCTCCAGTACGCCAGCGCAGCGGCCCACACCACGACGAACAGACCGACGATCACGTAGCCAACGTTGTCCAGGTCGAGACCCGCGATCCAGTCGGTCACGGCGTCGCGCAAGTCGAGCTTCTCGTGCAGCACACCCACCAGCTCGATCGTGCCGATCAGGAAGGCCACGGCGATGGACAGACCGGTGATGGTGAGGTTGTAGAACACCTTGCGGACCAGGTTCGAGAAAGCCCACTGGTAGGCGAAGTTCATGAAGGTGCAGTCCAGCCTGTCGAACAGGCTCATGCCCGCAGCGAACAGAAGGGGAAGGCAGAGGACCGCGTACCACGGCAGACCCGCCGCCGCACCCGATCCGGCCATCACCATCAGCGTGACCTCGGTCGCCGTGTCGAAGCCCAGGCCGAACAGGAAGCCGATCGGGTACATCTGCCGCGGCCAGGTGATGGACTTGGCGAAGCGGCCCAGAATCCGGTTCATGAACCCACGCGAGTCCAGGTGCCGTTCGAGCTCCTTCTCGTCGAACTTCCCTGCCCGCATGGCCCGGAACACCTTCAGGATGCCCATGAGGGCCACCATGTTGAGCGCGGCACTGATGTAGAGGAACGAACTGGAGACGGTCGTACTGATGACGTCCAGCGTCTGGTGCGTGCTGGAGTCATCGTTCATCAGCGTGCCGGCGATGGCAGCGCCACCCGCCACCAACGCCGCCATCGCGACCACCACGCTGGAATGGCCGAGAGCGAACCAGAAGCCCACCGCCCCCGGACGCCTCGCCCTCCTCCTGGCCCTCCACCACACCGGCCCACTCGCCGTCTCCGACTCGCCGTCGCGACCGGCATGAAGGACCCCGCCGTCTTTCCCAGTCCCTGCGCCTGCTGCGAGCCGTCGGCGTCGTCGCGAGTGAGAAAGAGGGCCGCGTCGTGCGGTACCGGGTCGTCGACCCCGTCACCAGCGGACTGCTGGCACACTGCGCCGCCGGCACCGACTGAGCGGCGGTTGTCGATGCGGCGAGGCGCTGGCCTAGGCGGTCGTCACAGCACCGCAGTAGACCGCCCGGCACAACCGGGAACGTCCAAAGCCTCCTGGAACCAAATGACACCCCAAGCAAACTGCTCTCACAACGGTGAGTGCGTTCCCGCCTGCCGCACCGGAGTCCGGTGCCTGGGAGAAATCCGGAAGAGCGCCACCGGCGCCGCAGAAGCCGCGAACCTGCTCTCGCGGACGGAGCGAGGAATTTTCACGCAGCAATGGTGAGCGGCGCTTCCAGGCGTTCCCAGGCGCCGAGGACGGCCTTGTGGGCGTCCGGTTGCAGATGGGCGTATCGCAGAGTGGTCTGGAAGCTCTCGTGGCCGAGAAGGTGCTGGACCTCGTAGAGCGAGACTCCCTTCTGCACCAGCCACGAGGCGCACGTGTGGCGCATGGAGTGGGGCGGGTAGTGCGGGACGAGGTGTTGCTCGCCATCGTCGTCGAAGTGGTACGCGCCGTCGATGGCCGGCCACCAGGTCTGCCGCCGAAGGCAACCCGGCACTCCCACATCGAGGAGGCCGAAGCCGTATGACCCGCAGGACCAGAGACCGGGATACCGAACGCGCCGCAATCCAGGCCGCCGCCGTGCGGCTCCTGGCCGGCACCCCACTGAGGTCGAAGACCGGGAAGCTCACCGGAACTGAGCTGATCGTCGAGTGCGGGCTACGTCGGGACATCGTCTACGGCGACCACAAGGCCCTGGTGGAGGAGTTCCAGGCTCGCGTACGCAGCCAGTCCGCCACCCCAGAAGTCGTGCGCAAGATCGCCGAGCAGAACGCCGCGCTGAAGGAGCAGGTGGCGGCACTCAAGACGGAACTGGCTGCCGAACGCGAGCGGAACAAGGCCCTGAGCCGCATCGCCGCCGAGCTCTCTCTGGAGCTGCAACAGGTACGCGAGGAACTCGACTCCGCGCAACAGGTGGCCCAACTACCCCGAGCCCGTAGCCCGCAGCCGCGAACCCGAAGGCACCAGTAGCGGTCGCGGCCACGGCTGCAGCTCGTCGTGCTCAGTCAGGGACCACAGCCTGCGATCAGGTATGCCAAGCTCAGCCTGTGGACACCACGGCCAAGATCCTCAAGACAGCCTGCGGCCAGCTCGGTATCGACTCGACGGACGCCGAAGTGATCCGGCAGGCCGAGAATGCGATCTACCGACTCCCGGGGGCCATCGTCGTGCGCATCGCCCGAGTCGGCCAACACAAGGTCGCAGCACGGGAGATCCGCGTCGCACGTTGGCTCGCCGCGAACGGAATACCGGCGGTCGAGGCTCTCCCGCTCGACCAGCCCGTATTGGTCGAGAGCCGGCCGGTCACCTTCTGGAAGGAGCTGCCGCCCCACCGCCCCGGCACCCCCGTCGAGACCGCCACCATCCTGCATCAGCTCCACCATCTCCCTGTCCCCGACGACCAGGGCTTCGGCCGTCTGGCTCCCTTCGTGCGGCTCCGGGAACGACTGAACACAGCAACAGTTCTCAGGCCCGACGACCAGGAATGGCTGCTGGGTCACCTCGCGGGCCTCGAAAACCAGTGGGCGCAGGGGCTGCCGGAAGGGCTGAGTGAAACAGCCGTCCATGGCGACCTGTGGAGCGGGAATCTCGCAGTATCCGACGATGGCGTGATACGCCTGCTCGACCTCGAGCGGTTCTCCGTGGGCCGCCCCGAGTGGGACCTGGTCTCCACCGCCATCAAGTACACGTCCTTCGAGATGATCAGCCAGGCCGACTACCGCGCGTTCGCCGAGACCTACGGCGTCGACGTCACCGGGTGGCCCGGATACCCGCTTCTCCGCGACATCCGGGAACTGCGGATGATGTGCTACCTCGCCCAACTCGCCACGGAGCAACCACAATTCACATCCGAGGCCCAGCTGCGCGTCGACTGCCTCCGCGGCCGCAGCGGCCCACGGCCCTGGACCTGGACCGCATCCCCGTGACCATTCCGCACCAGTCATGGGCCGCGACGCAGGCCGGGAGGCAGCTGTCCCGCGCAGCAGTCGACCTCGGCGTCGCCCGGCGGAGGGAAGGCCGGCATCGCGGGCCGTGCGGCGCCCACCGGTGCCGGTGACAGGAGGCGACGAGCTTGTTCGGCGATGCTGTTGGACCTCATGGCCGCGGTCGGACAGCCGCTGCGGCAACTGGGCGGCATCGAGGTTGGGTGCAGATCTTTTGAGGGTGTCTGGCACGAGCGTGACCTGCGGGTTCGTAATCCAGCACCGCTACGCCGTGTCAGTTACGCCCGGCCGTTCGGCGCCGGCGCGGACGAAGGGGTTCCATGAGAGACCCACGGGCAGGTCGGCCGCGCTGGGCTCCGTGGCGACGAGGGACTCGATCCGTACAAAACCGCAGGTGTGCCAGACCCTCAAAAGATCTGCGCCGACCGGGAAGGCGAACGCGAGTGAACCGCTGACGACGTGTCGTAAGTAGTAGATGACATCAAAACCGGGGTGTCTACAGGATCCCGGGACACGGGTAGGCGGCCGGGGATACCGAGCGATGTGGGCCGTCGAAGTTGTCGCGGGCCCGAGCCGCCATCACGTCACGGCGTCGGCAAGCATGAAGGCGGCCACGACCAGCAGGACCATTGCGAAAATGTGCTGCAGGCGGGGCCCGGCGACCTTCGCGGCCATGCGCTTGCCGTCCCAGGCGCCCAGGACCGCGGTTGCGATGAACGGGCCGATCAGCGCCCAGTCGAGCGAGGCGGCGGCGCCGGAGCGAGTGGCCAGGGAAGCCAGCGAGTTGGCCGTGATGACCAGCAGGCTGGTGCCGACTGCGGCCTCCATCTCGAAGGCCAGGACGGTGACCAGGGCGGGGACGGCGAGAAAGCCGCCGCCCACACCGAGTAGTCCGGTCAGCGTGCCCAGGCCGGCACCGGCCCCGGCTGCCTTGCCCGGCCGTACGCCGCCGCTTCCGGGACGGGCGGTGTCAGCGGGCCGGAGCATTTTGATCGCGGAGAAGACGGCTGTAGTGGCGAAGGCGACGGTGAGGACGGTTTGAGGCATGTGGGTGGCGGCGGCTCCAGCGGCAGCCGCCGGAAGAATCCCGGCGGCTGCGAATGCCGCTCCGGCCTTCCACCGCACGTGCCCGGCCCGGGCGTGCGCGTACAGGGCGGTCAGAGATGTGACGGTGACGATGATCAGGCTGGCGGTGGTGGCCGCGGCGGGGGTGAAGCCGAGCAGGTAGATCAGCGCGGGCACGGCCAGGACGCTGCCGCCGCCGCCGAGGGCGCCGAGCGTCAGGCCGACGACGGCTCCTGCGATCAGGGCCAGGATCAGGACGGTCATGCTATTCGCCCGCTGTGTCCGCTGTCGCCGGACACCGGCAGCCCGGTTCCGGTGACGCGGGGGTGGGCCTGTTCGGGGCCGAGACGGCCAGGACCGTGGCGTGAGAGGAACATCGTGTGCCTTCTGTGCAGGTGGAGCAAGGGATTCAGTGCTGGGTGATGCTCAGGCCCGTGTCGGCGGCGGCCTCGAAGCCGTCATCGATGGCGATGACCTTTCGTCCGGTCGCGTCCAGGAGGGAAGCGGCAATCGCCGCGCGCATCCCGCCGGCGCAGTGCACCCACACCGTGCCGTCCGGCACCTCGCCGACTCGGCCGTGCAGCTCGTGGATCGGAATGTGCGCGGAGCCCTTGATGAAGCCGTTCGCGCGTTCGGAATCCCGGCGCACATCCAGTACCACCACGTCCTCGCCGCGCTCGTGTGCATCGGCGAGGTCGGCGAAGCTTGCGCGGGGGAAGGAGGCGAGCTGTTCCCCTTCACGGACCCAGGCGGCTGGATCTCCGGTGGCGGCGGCGGCCGGGCGGTCGATGCCGACCCGGGTCAGCTCCCGCTGCGCGTCGGCAATCTGCGCAAGGGTGTCGCCGAGCAGGGTGACCGGCTTGCCCCACGGGATCAGCCAGGCCAGATAGGTGGCCAGCTTGCCGGTGCCCTCGAAGTTGAACGATCCGGCCACATGGCCGTCGGCGAAGGCGACCCGGCTGCGCAGGTCCACCACCCACTCACCCGCCGCCAGCCGTTCGGCGATCTGTGCGGCGTCGGCGGGCTCGGGCGGGGTCAGGTCGACGGGCGCGGGGCCGGCGGCGTTGGCCGGGCCCATGTGCGTGTAGTAGGCGGGCACGTCTTCCAGCGCGGCCAGGACCCGCTTCACGAAGGTGTCCACGTCCAGGGTGAGAGCGTCGTTGCTGGTGCGTTCTTTGCCGATCGTGGTCGCATCGCCTTCGGCCTGGGAGGAGGAGCAGAAGCTGCCGAAGCCGTGTGTGGGCAGTACGGGTACCTCGTCGTCGAGCGTTGCCGCCAGCCGGTGGGCGGAGGTGTGCTGCGCGCGGGCCAGGTGCTCGGTCAGCCGCGGGTCCACCAGGTCCGGACGCCCCACGGTGCCGATCAGCAGCGAGCCGCCGGTGAAGGCCGCCACCGCGCGTCCGTCCTCCTCCAGTGCATATGAGGTGTGGTGCGGGGTGTGGCCCGGGGTGGCTATCGCACGCAGCACCAGGTGCCCGTCCACATCGAACGTGTCGCCATCCGTGACGGGAGTGCGGGCGAAGGAGACGTTGGCGTCGGCCGGGACCAGGTAGCGGGCACCGGTGAGGCGTGCCAGTTCCAGCCCGCCGGTGACGTAGTCGTTGTGCACGTGCGTCTCCGCCACGTAGGCGATGTGCACCCCTCGCCGGGCGGCGGCGGCGACCACCTGGTCGACGTCCCGCGGCGGATCGACCACGACCGCTGCTCTCGGACCACCGGCCAGGTAACTGCGGTTGCCCAGCCCCTCGAACTCCAGGGTGTCGACAAAAAACACGGTATGACTCCTTTCTGAGATGGCGTACCCGGGCAATTCCCGTCTCGGGAAATCGCCGTCATTTGCACAAACGATCACCGCCTGAAATGGCGGTAGGGAATTTCCCGAAGGGTGCGAGGCGGATGGCGTGCCCGGCCAGCCTCATGCCGGCGGGCGTATGTGACGGTTATCCGCCGGTTCTGCTTTCGTCAGTCCTCACGTGCCGCAGCTTTGGCACGGTCGCCGTTGTTCACCGAGTCCTCGCGGTCAGGAAGGGAGACCGGCAGCCCTGCCGCTTCCCATGCCTCAACGCCGCCTGTCACGCTATAGACGGAGGACCGGCCTGCGCGGATCGCCTGCGCGCTGCCCTGCATGCTGCGATTACCCGTGCGGCATACGAAGGCCAGTGGGCCGTCAGGCAAATCTGACAGCGAGGCTGGCAACGTGCTGAGCGCGGCGTGGACGGCGCCCGCCGGGTGACCCGCTGCCCATTCATCGTCTTCGCGGACATCGACCAGCGTGAGCTCCCCGTCCACGACGCGGCGACGCGCCTCGACCGGAGACAGGCCAGCGAGCGTGTGACCGTCGCCGGAGCCCGGGCTCTGCTTCGTGGCGGGCAGGACCGTCCGGATCGCCTCGTAGTTCGAGGCATGGGCGACGGCTATCTGCTGTCCCATCATCGGGCAGACGTTCATCGCCTCTTCCCAGTGAGCGGTGGACTCCCATTCCGCAACGTTGACGAGAGAGAATTTGCTCCCCGGAACGATCGTGCGGAACATGTACGTCCGAATGAAACCGGGCTGAGCTGCCATCACGTCCGCAGCGTCCTGCCAGGCGTCGAGATACGCGCTTTCCTTCTCCTCGTCGATCTCGATCGGAATGATCACAACGTGGCGATTTTCCATCTGCCGCCTCCTCTGTCCTGTAAGGCAATTACGACTTCTGGCGCACCGCTCGAGCCGGAGAGGTTCCAGGCGAATGAGGGAACACGGCCGAGTCCGAGAGATACCGGCTTTGGCTTGTGCGCCAGCACTTTCTGGATGCAGCCTGCGTGCACATGTCTATGAGAGGCAAATAGCCTTGCTGAACTCGCAAGTCAGTCGGTGCGGTCCGATACGCCGTCGGCGGATCGGGTGGCCACCACTGGCACAGCCGGGGCGCTGCGTCTGCCGCAAACGCAGGACGTGTCCGTGATCAGCACTGGCGGACGTGGAGCTGTTCGCCGCTGGTGGAGAACAGGGCCAGGACTTCGGCTGCCGCGTCGTGGTCGGCACTGGTCAGGGCGTGGGGTATGCGGGTGTCGAATTCGGCGGCTTCGCCGGCGCGCACGCGGGTGGTCGCGGTGCCGAGGGTGAGGTCGATGGCACCGGTCAGGACGTACAGCCATTCGTAACCGCCATGCGTGCGCAGCGAGGGCTTCGGGGCGATCCGCAGGGGTGGGAGAACCATCTTGAACGCCTCCACGGGAGCTCCGCCGCGGGTGAGAGGGACGAAGGTGGTGCCGTTGTTGCGGATCGGCTTGACGTGGACGCGGGGGTCACCGGTGGGCGGGGCGCCGATCAGGTCGTCCAGGGCGACCCGGTAGACGTGGGCCAGCGGCAGCAGGAGGTCCAGGTTGGGGCGGCGCCGTCCGCCCTCCAGGCGGGAGAGGGTGCTGGTGGAGATGCCGGTGCGTTCGGCGACGTCCGAGAGCGTCATGCGGCGGGCTTGGCGGGCGTCGCGCAGACGGGGCCCGACCGAGCCGAGCACGGCATCTGTGTCGTGAACGAGCTGGTCGTCCGTCGGCGTGGTGGACATGGCTCTCTTCTTCGTCGGGTGGGGAGGTAGGGGCTCCGCTCGCTGCGGGTGTACGGGGGCGAGGCGGTTCAGGTGGTGCGGGTCAGGCGCCACACATGGTCGGTGCAGGTGCCCGAGCGCCCCTCGGGTGAGGGGGCGGGCCGCTGGACGCCGGCGAGGGTGTCCACCTTCCAGGTGGGAGGCAGGGCAAGGGTGGCCAGCAGGCCCTCCAGGGTGGGGAAGACGACATCGGCGGGCTGCTGCGCGGCGGTGCTCCAGGTCGGCCATCCGGCGTGCATGACGATGATCAATGTGCCGCCCGGTGCGACGGCCCGGGCCGCCAGCCGCAGGATGGCCGTCTGGTCCAAAGCGACCGGTGACTGCAGGTACTGCGCGGCGACGAGGTCGAAGCTGCCGCCGGGAAACGTCTGCCCGAGGTCGTGGTGCTGAAAGGTGACCTGCCCGGACAGGCCCACCTCGATCGCCTGGGCGGCGGCCCGTCGCAAGGCTGTGGCGGAGATGTCGACAGCGGTCACCTGCCAGCCACAGGACGCCAGCCACAAGGCGTCCGCACCCTCGCCGCAGCCCAGCTCCAGTGCACTTCCCGGTGCCAGATTGGCCGCCTCGCGGACCAGCAGCTCGTTCGGCTGACCGCTCCAGACGCGTCCGCATTTGCGGTAGCGGTCCTCCCAGAACCGGGCCGGCTCGATGCTGTCGGGTGTGGTCATCAAGATCTCCTTACAGGCGCGGAAGGCGGCCCCCCGTGGCCAAAATCCTCACCCGCCGCTCAGTAGGCAAGCTGTGTTGCTGGTCCAGCAAACGGCGGAAGCGGGGACGGGGTGCAGGTTGTCGTCAGGCGGGCGCGTGGCTGAGCTGTCCGAAGAAGCTGCGCAGGTCCGCGACGAGGAAGCGGGGCTGTTCGACGGGGGCGAAGTGGCCGCCGAGCACGAGCAGGCCACGGAAGGTGACTGCGTAGGCGGTAACCGCCCCAGGTGCGGCCCGCGTCACCCATTCCGAGGTCGTTTTGCATACCCGGGGCGCGACGGCTATCAACATCGCCATCAGCGAGCCAGTCGTAATGGCCGCCAGAGCCATCCAGCCAGGTCTTGCTCCCCGTTTCCCGGGAGAGTGCAGCAGGCGAATTCATAGGCCCGGCTCCTTCTTCAAACGAACTTGCTGAATACGCAAAACGCGAGCCGATGATCCGGTTCTTTGCAGAAATAGCAAGTCAGTTTGCTGTGAAAGGTGTTGCGGGGTGACGATGCCGATATGGATACCAATGAGCTGAAGATCACCGAAGGCCGTACCTGGGACGTCGTCGTGGTCGGCGGGGGCTTCGCCGGCCTGTCCGCCGCGCTGCTGCTGACTCGCGTACGGCGCTCCGTCCTCGTCATCGACGCAGACGAACCCCGCAACGCCCCCGCCGCGCGAGTCGGCGCCCACAACATCCTGGGCCGCGACGGCATCTCCCCCCTGGAACTCCTTCGCATAGGCCGGGAGGAAGTCGCCTCCTACGGCGGAGAAGTCGTCAACGGCCGGGTCGAGCGAGTCGAGCATGGCGGCGGCAGCACCTTCACCATCACCACCCAGGACGGACAGCGCGCCCGTGCCCGGCGCGTCCTGGTGACCACCGGCCTGATCGACGAACTGCCCGACATCCCCGGCCTGGCCGAGCGGTGGGGGCACGACGTGATCCACTGCGTGTACTGCCACGGCTGGGAGGCCCGCGACACCAAGGTCGGTGTCCTGGGCAACTTCCACCAGGCCCTGCTCTTCCGTCAGATGACCGACCAGGTCACCCTCTTCGCCCACCACGCACAGGCAGCGCTCACCGACGAACAGCGGGAACAGCTCGCCGCCCTCGGCATCGAAGTGATCCACGGCGGCGTCACCGCTCTGGAGACCGACACCGAACAGGACAAGCTGACCGGCGCCCGCCTGGCCTCCGGCGCCGTCATCCCCCTCGACACCCTCGTCGTCGCCCCCACCTTCACCGCCCGCGGCGGCTTCCTCGCAGACCTCGGCCTCACCCTCAACCCCCACCCCGCCGTCCCCGGCGTCCAGGTCGCCGTCGACCCCTCCGGATTCACCGGCGTCCAGGGCGTATGGGCCGCCGGGAACGTCAGCGACGTCCTCGCTGCCGTGCCCCAGTCCGCCGGCGCCGGAAACACCACAGGTGGCGCCATCAACATGGACCTCATCCTCGAAGACGCCCGACGCGCCACCGAGGCCCGCGAAGCAGCATCGGCAACACCGTTCGACGGCCCGATGGAAGCAGAAGTGTCACGACGCGTTCTGGGCACCCGCGCCCACGGTCTGGAAGGCCCCGCATAGCAAGCGGCGAGGCGCTTCCGCAACACGTCGTCATCGCCATCGCCAGGCCCTGCCCGTGAGCACCACCTCCTGATCCAGCATCCCGAAGCCCAAGAACGCGTGCAGCAGGAAGCCGACGCCGCCCACAACGTTGCTCCAGCGCCGCACGGGATCGCCCAACCCGACTACACCAGGCGGGCCATCACCGAAGCCCTGCGGATGTATCCCGTCCCGTATATCCTCATGCGCCGGCCTAACACCGACGTCAGCCTCGCAGGCCACACCATTCCCAAAGGCGCGATCGTGTTGTACTCCGCCTACGCCCTACAACGCGATTGACAGCGATCCCCAGTTCTACCCCGATCCTGCCCGCTTCGACCCCGACCGCTGGCTCCCTGACCGGCCGCAGCCGCAGCGAGGCGCCTACCTGCCCTTCGGCGCCGGCGTGCGCGGATGCATCGGCGAACCTCTTGCCTGGGCCCAGGCCACGATCACCCTGCGCACCCTCGCCCGTCACTGGCATCTTCACCCAGCCCCGGACCGCATCGTGCGGCCAGCCGTTTCCGGAGTCCTCCTCACCCCCAACTAGTGCCGCATCAGAAAACGTTCGCCCGGTCGTGTTGCGGGGGCTGAGTCGCTCCGGAGCCAACGGATGGCATCGGCGTGTCTGGGGCCTCGGATAGGCTCAAGCATGCGATCTCGAACAGGCGGCATGTGGTGGGGGACAACGATCGAAGCGCCGGACCCCAGCGTAAGACCGGGTCGAAGTCCGCGCATTCGATGTCCTCACCGACGCGTTCCCACAGGGCTCCTTCGGCCTCATTCACGCCCGTAACCTCCTCGCCCACCTCCCAGAACGCGAACAGGCGCTCTCCCGGATGGTCGAATGGCTCGCTCCCGGCTGCTGCCTCTACCTCGAAGATCTCTCCATCTTCCCGATCGACTCGTCACCCCATCCGGCCTACCGCAGGGTCGCCCACGCAGCGGCCGAGACCCTGTCCCGAACAGTCGGCACGGACGTCACCGGATGGGCCGTTCCTTCCCTGGCCCCTTGGTGCGCCACGGCTTGACCGAAACCGGGCTGCGTATCGACTGCCCCACCATGACCGCCAACAGCCCCGCCGCGGCCCGGGTTGCGTCGCTCGATTGACCAGCTTCGCCCGCTCATGCTCCGCACCGGAGCGATCACCGAGGACGGCATCGCCCGGGGCCTGGAATGCATCAGTGACCCGGCATTCATCGTCGCCGCCCATGCCATGATCGCCGCTTGAGGACGATCAAAGCCGGAGGCGGATCGAGGCGCCGGAGGATAGGCCGCTCACGCGACCGCTCCGTCCGGGGCGGCTGAGCGTTTTACATCTGCCCTTGCCCCTACACCGCGCGTGGGCACCAAGCCCGGATTCCGACGTTTCCCCTGAAGGACACCACAATTAGGAGCACGACAGCATCGCTCCCGACAACTCACTTGCCTAGTGAACCCTCCATGCATCCCCGTGGACTACACACTCGGGCAGGCCCTTCGGCCTCGAAGCCCATTGCTGCTTGAGATCTTCAAGCCGGCCGTTCAGCCACTGCCGGTCATCGTCAGAAATTGTGCTCGCTGCGTCGATGCGCTCAACCAGCCGGACGAACGGGTCCAGCTCACCCAGTGGCAGGTCTGGTTTCGGCAGGGCGTGCAGTTGCTTGAGGAGCACGACGACGTCGGTGACGGTCCCGATTTCGTGTGGCGGCAGCTCTTGCCAGAACGTCACCGGGTGCCCGCTGGCTGCTACCGGCTGCCGCAGGTCAAGGGTGCGTACGGCGGGCACGCCCTGGGCGGCCAGCCAGCGGGCGACCTGAACCTCGCGCGCTGCGGCGGCGAACTGGCCGGGCCGAGCGATACGCACCACCGTCCCCCCGGGCAGGCGCCATATGGCGTTCTCAGCGATCCGTATCGGTTGGGCGTTGGTCGCGTCGAGGCCGGCGGCGAAGCACGCCTCCTCAAGTACGGCTTGGGTGGGCGTGGGCGAAGTGGTCACGCCTGCACCGTAGCCGCGATGCGTTCGCGCAGGTCGCTGGCCTCGGGGAGCTTCCGGTGACGGCCTGCGAACCGGGCGAGTTCGCCCAGGTCATCGGCGGCCCGGCAGGAGGTCAGCCTGCCGACGTCGTCCAGCGCTCGGTGGCCGAGCACGACCGCGTGCCGCGGATCGTCACCCTTGGCCATGACCAGGGAAGCGAGTTTTGTCTCGGAGATGGCGCGCGAGCGGGCGAAGGCGTTGCCGTGGCCTTTCACCGCGATTTCGAAGCGGCGGGCCGCCTGCCCGGCGTCCTGGTCCGCGTGGACCGCGAGATCGAACAGCGCGTGGGCGGTGTCGCCATGGTGCTGGGCGTAGTCGTAGTAGGCCATCCACGGCGGATCCTGCGCCGGGTCGGACTGTTCGAACGCGGCGTCGGCTTCTCCGACCGCGCGCAGGGTGTTGGCTACGTCGCGCATCTTGCCGAAGGCGCGGGCGCGTGCGGTGTGCAGCATGGCACGCTCGGTCGCGGTGAGTCGATCGGATCGCACCAGACCCTTCTCTGCGTGGGTTAGGCCAGTATCCGGATCTCCGAGCCAGATTTCCTGCCGGGCCATGAACGAGTATGTCTTGGCGCGCAGGTGCCACTCCCCGGCTTCTTCCGCGCACTCAGCGGCTAGCCGGAAGCTGACTCGGGCATCGTCGTGGGCGTACGCGTCGAATTGCGAGGCGCCGACGACGATCCCTAACCGGGCTACAGAGGCTAGGAGTTCAGGACGCAGGGGCTCGGGGCAGGGCACCGGCAGCAGGGAGGCGCCCCACATGATGGCACCGCGGGCGAGTTCTCGCACCGCGCCGCCGCCTCCGTACTCGTTGTCCTGGCGATGGATGACATCGGCCAGCGACTTCAGCTGCCCGATCTCGCGCGGGCGGATCTGAGTCGGGATCTCCCGGGGGGCGGCTGGGGTCACGAGGTGGACGAGGTCTATGGGGGCGATGGCGGCAAGGCCGCTCGTGGCGAGGAAGGCGCGACGGTCCACAGAGGCAGGGCTCCCGCTTGGAGATGTTGTACTACCTCTTCCCAGGATGCGGCCTTCATGGATCTGAACCGACGCCTCCGCCCTGCCAGGGGGTGCATTTTCCGTTTCGGGGCGGGGTTTTTCCGTTTGCCCGAACACCATCCCCCACGCCCGGGTGAGGACTCCGCCCGTGTGCAGGGCCTCGTCCAGTCGCTCAGCCAAGTCCTTCGAGCAGGTAGCAGTCCCCTTCTCGATCTTCTCAATGAGTGAACCGCTGACCTGCACTTTCGCACCCAACTCGGCGTGCGTGAGAGGGCCGCGCTTCTTGCGCCAGGTCCGCAGTTCATGACCGAACCAGTCACGCGGAGACGCATTCGGAGTCAACTGCTTCTCAGGTCTGGGCATGGGCTGTTCCTCGCTCGCGAAACGGAAGATCGAGGTTTCCGAATCAAGATCTGCACGCAGTTCTGTCGGCCTGGCTCAATGGTTGCTCACGGCCGCCACCCCAGTACACACCGCATCCGGCGCCGGTTGGAGAGATTTCGTCGAACGAGGGACTCCCCGTGAAGGCAGACCTGATGGAGGCTCAACAGCCCGTTACCGAAGGCACAATCGCTGCGGTCCGGACGCGTTCCGGAGCATGCGAAATCGACGTCGCTCTGACAGCCGCTGCCGTCTCGGGCGTGCGTGACCTCGTCAGTGCGTGCCTACGTCTGTGGGGCCTGACCGAACTCGACTGGCGGGTCACTCTCACTGCGTCCGAACTCCTGTCGAACGCCTTCCAGCACGCCCGCAAGGAGGATGAGTCCTCGGTTCCAGTGAAGGTCATCCTCACCCGCACCCCCGACGGGGTCTTCCTGTGCGTCAGTGACCCGCACCCCTGGCTCCCAGTTCCCATCTCGGCTGGCGACAACGACGAGGGCGGTCGCGGCCTGATGCTGATCAAGAAACTCAGCGACAGATACGGCTGCTCGTCCACTGCGCACGGCAAGGACGTTTGGGCCACGATCCTGCACTCCGCGTAGTCGCAGCAGTTTCCCTGCCTCTCACGAGAACCGAAAGGACCACCACCATGTGCCGGCACTCGCCGCCGTTCCCCAGGGCCGACGCGAAGGCCGACGGCGGTTCATCGCCAGCGACGCTGAGTTCGGAAAACTCGAATGCAGCTTCGGGTTGGGGCTCGGCCCTCGCGCAGAACCTCTTTTGGGAGGGAGACGTTAGCGAGGACGCTCGTACTTCCTGGTCTACCTTTCGTATCCCCGCGGGCAGGGCGTGATGTATGCCCATAGGGACTCCAGCGTCGAGGAGTTACGGCAAGCCTGTCTCCGGGCGCTCCGCTGCGTCGCGCCAGTAGTCGACGAGCATCTCGCCCGGCCAGGCCGGCTGGCGGACGGAGCCTCGAGGCCCCATCTCCTCGAAGTAGGGGGCCAGGTCAACCACTGGCGTCCCGTCGACTGCGTCGAGATCGGTCACCAGAAGGTCGCGGCCGTCCACGCCCAGCAGCCTCGGGTAGCTGACAGCCAACTGGTTTGGGCGCCGATGGTTTCGATGGACGAATGTTCCGGTCGCCGGCCACTGCGCGTTGCCCCTGGGACTCCGGGCGTGGAGCTGGACGTCTTCGGGCTGCGCGAGGTGGAAGCGCCACGTCACCGTCAGGTGGGAGAACTCGTCGATACCTTGCAGCGTTTCCAGGGGGTGCGCCTCGTCAAGTCGGATCACCGACTGGACCCCGCCCTGGTAGTCGTCCTGAACGCGGGTGTGGCCGCCGACGACCGTTGCGATCGATCCGACCTCGTACGTCGTCACCGGTATTGGCTCCTCTCCTTGCGAGATGCTGGTCCGCGGTCTGCCGTGGGGCATCGAACTTTCGTATCGCGATCAGCCTATGGCCCGCAGCATGCTGCGGGCCCGGCGGTCCAGTTCGGAGACGTTGCGGCCTCCGCGTTGCCGGACGGGCGAGAGGTCGCTCTGGATGCGGACGATGACGTCACGCGCCCGGCCGGACTGGACGCCCGTCATCGCGTCGAGTGCTTCGTTCCAGGTGGCGCATGCCTCGTCGAGGCTTCCCCGCTGGACCTGCACGGCGCCGAGGTAGCCGAGCGTCACGCTGTGGGTACGGGCGAACTGCTGGCGTCGGCGCGTGGCCACGCTGCGCTTGAAGTGGATCTCCGCGTCCCGAGGCTGGCCCATGTCGCGCAGAGCGCAGGCCGTCTCGTGGGCGAGGGAGGCTTCCTGGAAGAAGCTGACGCGGGCCGGTGCCTCGGTGGCGTCGGCGCGGGCGAGGTCCCTCTCCGCGCGGCTAATGGCCGCGAGGGTGCCGGCCCGGTCGCCGTCGGACGCGAGAGCACGTGCATGGACGATCGCCAGCAGCGCCTTTTCACGATGGCTGGCCTGGCCGTAGCGGTCGCGGGACATCGAGGCGTCGGCCAGGGCGAGCGCCCTGCGTGGATGTCCGAGGTCCACGGCCTGGTGGGCGAGGGCGCGCAGGACGTGGCCGCCGAGCGGTCCGTCTCCGGCTTCCGCCGCGATCCGAGCAGCGATGGTGAGGTAGCGCTGGGCGGTGCGGTGTTCGCTGGCGTCGAAGGCCATCCAACCGGCGAGGTAGGTCATCTCTGCCACGGCCGAGTACGTGTCGCGGCGGAGCTGATCCGTGCGGAATCTACCGCCGAGCAGCGGCACCGCTTCGTCGAGCAGGTGACTGGCAAGGGCCTTGCGGCCGGAGGCGCCGCCTCGCTGCTGATCACGCGCGGAGTAGTAGACCGTGAGGTCGCGGACGTCGTCGATGTCCACCTGGGTCACCGGGCGCAGCGATGCCGGTCGACGGTTCGCCGCTGCGGCAGGGGCGGCTGCCCACCACAAGGTTGTGGGCAGGGCGAGGCCAGCCGCGGAGTAGGCGGCGGTGGCCAGCAGCTTGCGTCGGTGCATGTCGAGATCGTCGCTTCCCAGCTCGGCCAGTGCGGTCAGAGGGTCGACGCTCCAGTCGGAACCGCTGTCGGTCGTGCCTGTCGGCCCTTCTTCCAGCCCGAGATCGGCCAGGGTGAGGCGGCGGCCGAGTCTGCGGGACAGCGTCTCGCGCAGGATATGCGGCGCTCTGCCACTCGGCTTCGTGCCCTGGACCCACATGGCGATGTGCGAGCGGGAGATCGCATCGAGTTCACGCACTCCGCTCTCCGCGGCCACGCGGGCAACTGCGGCGGCAGCTTGTGGCTGGGACCAGCCTGCTTCGCGCAGAAGTGCGGCGAAGGCGACGTTTCGTTTACGGGCCATGGACTGCCCCTCGGTTCCAAAATGATCTTTGACGCCTTTGACGGCCCTGCGGGCGGTGTGGGCATACCGCTCGGCAGCGATTCACGGTTCGCTCAACGTAGCTGCCAGATCACTCACTTCGCACGCCAGTCGCCGGTGACACCCGGCGACTTCGGCTCACTTTGGCTTGATCCGAACAGGAGTTGTGTCATGCGCCTTTCGCTGGACCCTCGCCGAGGCGACAGCCAGCTCGTAGGCGGACATGGGCGGCGAGAGTCCGTCACCGTGGTGCCGGCGCCGGAGCGCGATCACGTGGTGGCCGCGTCGGAGACTGTGACGCTCGTACTGGGCGAGGATTCGCCGCTGCCCGTGAGCGCTGCCGATGTGGAGGACCTCGTTCGTCTTCTGCGCGGTCATGTTGCCCAGTTGGGAGCACGGACCGCTCCGGGCGGCCCTGTCCTGCTGCGCGCGCAGCGGCTCTGCTCCGAAAGCATTCCCGAGGGCTACATGCCCAGCCGGGTGTACCTGGTCCAGCTCGCCGAAGCGACCCAGGAACTGGTCGCGTATGTGGAGCGCGTCGGCCCCGGGGCGATGCTCCCGAGGTGCAGGCGGCGTTGGCGGAAGCCGAGGATCAACGTGTTGCGCGGGGCGGTCTTCGCCGTTGCCCTGGTCTGCTTGGTCTGGGCCGCTTCGGTGCCGCGGGCATGACGGCGACCGGAGCCGTCGTCATCGGGCTGATCCTCGTACCGATGGCCTGGCTTGTTCTGCGCGGCGAGCGCGCAACCGGCCCTGCTGCGCCCGGCGAGGAGTCCCCGCCGTCTTCTCAGATCGCCCCTTCCCCGCCCCGGTGACACCGGTGCCTCTCGTTCCTACCGTTCCCGGCCGCTGCGGCGGCCCCGAAGCCGTCCCCGGATCCGCGGGGCCTACGGAGATCCACACGATGAAGCGCCTTCCGCGTATCGAGCAGTACGGCCTGATCGGCGACATGCAGACCAGTGCCCACGTCTGCGACGACGGTTCGATCGACTGGCTGTGCCTGCCCCGGTTCGACTCGCCGGCCGTCTTCGCCAGCCTGCTCGGCACGCAGAAACACGGCACCTGGCGGATCGCTCCGGCCGCTCCCGCTGGCCGTTCCAGCTCCGAAGCAGTCGCCGAGCGCCGGTACCGCGGTGACTCGCTCGTCCTCGAATCGGTATGGCGCACCCAGGCCGGTTCGGTCCGCGTCCTGGATTTCATGCCACCGCGCGACGGGGCACCGCAGGTGATCCGGATCGTCGAGGGCCTGACCGGCGAGGTCTCCATGGTCTCGGCCATACGTCCGCGGCCGGGGTACGGCGGCGTCAGCCCGTGGATTCACGAGGTCGGTGGGCGCATGGTCGCGGAGGCCGGCGCGGACGCTCTGTGGCTCGACACCTGCGTCCAGCAGGTGGAGAAGGACGGCGTCATCGTCAGTGCCTTCTCCGTCGCCGCCCGGCAGAGCGTGGCGTTCGTCCTCAGTTGGTGCCCGTCCCACGCGACGGCGCCCGCCGTTCCCGACCCGGAGGCCGCGCTCAGCGAGACGCTCACCTTCTGGCAGGACTGGACACGGGAGTGCACCTACGAGGGGCCCTATCGCGAACCCGTGGTCCGTTCATCGATCGCGCTGAAGGCGATGACGTACGGGCCGAGCGGAGGGATCGTCGCGGCGCCGACCACGTCGCTGCCCGAGGAGATCGGCGGAAACCGGAACTGGGACTATCGCTTCACCTGGTTACGGGACGCCTCCACGACGCTGGCCGCGCTGCTGGGAACCGGATACCGGCAGGAGGCGCAGGCATGGCGGCGATGGCTCCTGCGAGCCGTGGCCGGCGACCCGGAGAACCTGCAGATCATGTACGGGATCACCGGGGAGCGCGATCTGCGGGAGCGGGTGTTGCCCTGGCTGCCTGGGTACGAGGGCTCAACCCCGGTACGGGTCGGCAACGGGGCGGCGGACCAGCTGCAGCTCGACGTGTACGGCGAGGTGATCGAGACCCTGTACCTCGCGCACGAGAGCGGTGTGGCCCGCTGCGCCGACACCGCCGTGCTGCACCAGCGACTCGTCGAGCACCTGGCACAGCGCTGGCAGGATCCCGACGAGGTGATCTGGGAGATTCGCGGGGCACGCCGGCACTTCGTGCACTCGAAGGTGATGGCCTGGGTGGCGATCGACCGCACCATCCGCTTGGTGGAGGCCGGCGCCCTCCACATGGACCTGGACTACTTGGCCGAACTGCGGGCGAAGATCCACCACGAGGTCTGCACCAAGGGCTTTGACCCGGTGCGCAACACCTTCACCCAGTCCTACGGCTCGCAGGAGCTGGATGCCGCCACGCTGCTGATCCCCCGCGTCGGCTTCCTGCCGCCGGACGATCCGCGCGTCGTCGGCACCGTGGACGCGGTACGTCGTGAACTCTCCACCCCGGACGGGCTCGTACGCCGGTACCCGACGATCGGCGACCACGCCGGGGTAGACGGCCTGACCGGAGACGAGGGCACATTCGTCCTCTGCTCCTTCTGGCTCGTCGACGCCCTGGCCCTGACCGGCCGACTGGACGAGGCCCACGCCCTATTCGAACGCCTCCTCGCGCTGCGCAACGACCTCGGGCTCCTGGCCGAGGAGTACGACCCCGTCCAGCAGCGCCAGCTCGGCAACTTCCCGCAGGCGTTCAGCCACATGGGCCTGATCCAGAGCGCCCGGCTCCTTCAGCTCCTGGCGACGCAGTCCTCCCACCACCGCCGCGCGGTCGCGGTTCCGACGCCTCGCTCGACCTCACGCAGCACACGCCAGACCTGCGCAGACCTGACGCCGCAGCACGCTTAGCCATCCCCACCATGACGAGGATTCCCATGCCTGACAGCGCCCTCCCGGCACGGCCGGCCGCTACCGGCCACCGCAGACGGCGGCCTCCGATCGACGCGTTCACGCTGCACCGTGTCCGCCGCGCCATGGCACTGCCCCTGGTGCTCCTTGCCGCGCTGCTCGGTGCCGCCTTCCCCCTCGGGTCGGTGTCCGCGGTAGGCCCCGGCTGGTTCCTGGTCGGTCTGGTCTGCGGACTGGCTGGGGTCGCCACGGTGGCGGCTCGCGGAGCGCGAACGGCCGCAGGGGCCGTGCAGACAGCTGCGGAGGAGGCCCAGGTAGCGGCACTGACCGCGGTCGCGGGGGCAGCGGCAGCCGTCGAGAAGTCGGTGCAGTGGTCGGCGGACGAGCTGTGCCGCGGGGGACGCCCGCCGCTGCCGGACCTGCAGGCGCCACCATCGGCCAGTCTGAACGCCGAGATCAACAAGGCGTTGAGTGCAGTCCAGGCGCAGGCCATCGCGTCGCTGATACGTGTGCACGACGAGTCCCAGTCCGTCGTCCTCCTGGAAGTGCTGCGCCGTCTGGCCATGCGCGAGCACGCCCTGGTCGGCAAGGCGCTTCAGGCACTGAGCCAGCTGGAGATGCTGACCGACGACCCGGAGCTGCTGGCCAAGATCTTCGAGATCGATCACCTCGTGACGCGGATGCGTCGCCAGGTCGAGAGCACGGCGGTGCTGGGTGGGCAGTCCCTGCGCAGCGTGCGCCGGCCTGTTCCCGTCGCGACGGCGCTGCGCGGCGCGGTCTCCGAGGTCGTGCAGTATCCGCGTGTGGCCGTCGCGGCCGGGTCTGTGGGCGCCGAGCTGGGTCTTCCCGGACATGTGGGTCCGGACCTGACGCACCTGCTGGCCGAGCTGATCGAGAACGCCTGTGAGTGCTCCGATCCGGCGACGAAGGTGATGGTGCGTGCGCAGCGGGTGGCGAACGGGCTGGCGGTCGAGGTCGAGGACCGGGCCATCCCCATGCATCCGCAGACGCGGGCACAGATGAACCACCTGCTCAAAGCCCCCGACGAGGTCGATGTCAGCGGCCAAGTCCGAGCCGGCCAGCTCGGCTTGCTGGTCGCCGCGAAGATCGCCCAGTCACACGGGCTGTCCGTTCTCCTGCAGGAGAACGTGACAGGAGGCACCACCGCCCTGGTCGTTATTCCGGCACGGCTCCTCGTAGCGATTCCCTCCGTCGACGATGCGAGCGCGCTGTCAAAGGAAGCCCGCCCCTCCGCGCCGCAGCCGCGGCAAGAGGCCGCGACTCCAGCCATCCCGACGGCAAGCCAGGTCACACGCCCCGGCACCGCAGGGGCACCGGGAGCCGCAGAGGCAGGTAACTCTGCTGATGCGCCCGCTCTTCCCACGCGTAGACGTCAGGTCGGCTCGTTCCATCCACCACGCGAGCGGGAGCAAGCCCCCGTGTCCGCGGCGACGCCAGGGCTCGCAGCCGCCTTCCGCAACGGTATCCAGGCCGGCGGGGCCGCCGGTCCTCCCACCGCTTCGACAAAGCAGCCCAGGCCCTGAACCTCGCCCCTCCTTCCACGTTCCCGGCGGCCCGCTACATCCGCTGGCCCTTCCCCCTTCTGGAGCGATCCCTATGAGCACCCACCCCGCGATGAACAACGCGACCGGCGACGCGCCCGCATCCGAGACAACGGCAAGCGGACAGCGGGACAACATGGCCTGGCTGCTGCGGCAGTTCGCCGCCGATGTCCCAGGCGTCACGCACGCCGTGCTGCTGTCGCGGGACGGGCTGCGGCTGCTGGACAGCGACGTCGACAAGGACTGGGCGGACGAATTGTCGGCCGCGCTCAGTGGAGTGGCCTCACTCGCGGCGAACATCACCGGCCCCAGCCACAAGAAGCGGCCGGCCAGGCAGGTCGTCATCGAGCGAGACGACTGCCTGTTCTTCGTCCAGAGCGCCGGTCGCAGCGCGGCCTTCGAAAACCACCCCGGCAACGAACGCGGTGTGGTGGACACGGTCCTCGCCGTCATGGCCACCACGGACGCCGACGTCGGCCTGGTGGGTTTCGAGATGGGGCGCCTCGTCCAGAAGTTCGCCCCCTACATGCAGATCCCCGTCCGCGTCGGCACGGGTGCTGATGTCCGGTGAGCACACACGGCCCCGCGGCCGAGGAGTCAACGTTCGTGCGGACCTACACCTTGACGCGCGGGCGCACCAAGCCGCGGCACCTGCTCGGTCTGGAGACCGTGCTGGACGCCGGACCGGGGCGGCCCGGCCCGGCGCAAGCCGAGGAATCCAAGGAGATCCTCGCCCTGTGCCGGGAGCGCCGGCGTTCGGTGACCGAACTGGCGGGCCGACTCCGCCGGCCCGTCACCGTCGTCAAGATCCTCGTCTCGGACCTCCTGGACGCCGATGTCTTGGTCGTCCCCGTCACCGCCCCCTATGCCGCATCCGACACGGACTCGGATGCCAGTCCCTCCACCCAGCTACTGGCGGCCCTCTCGGCGGGCCTGAAGAGGAAGTGGCCCGATGCCATCGCCTACCCCCAGGCCGGGTGACCCGGCCGTGGGCCTGCGGACTCCGTCGCGCCCGCCTGCTGGTGCACCGACCGTGCTGAAGGTCGTGATCGCCGGGGGCTTCGGCGCGGGCAAGACCACCGCCGTGGGCGCGGTCAGCGAGATCACGCCGCTGAGCACGGAGGAGTACCTGACCGAGGCGAGCGCGGACGTGGACAGCCTGGAGGGCGTCGAGGCCAAGCAGACCACTACGGTTGCCTTCGACTTCGGTCGCCTCAGCCTGCCCGACGCGCCCGTGCCCCTGGAACTGTTCCTGTTCGGCACGCCCGGCCAGGACCGGTTCGTCGACCTCTGGTACGACCTCTCCCGCGGAGCCGTCGGGGCGGTCGTCCTGGTCGACACCCGCCGCCTGGAAAGCAGCTTCACCCCGGTCAGCTTCTTCGAAGACATCGGGCTGCCCTTCGTCGTCGCCGTGAACCAGTTCGACGGAGCACACCGCTACCACCCCGAGCAGGTCCGCGCCGCCCTCGAACTACCCGCCTCTGTACCGGTGGTCACCTGCGACGCCCGCGACCCGAACCACGTCGCCGGCGTCCTGCTGACCCTCGTCGGCCACGCCGTGAAGAACGCAGCGGCAAGTCCCGTTCGCCCCACATCCACTACCACCCTCCAGGACGCCTGATGTCATATCAGCCCAACGACCCCTACCTCGTACCGCAGACCGCCCCAGCCACGCTTTCACTGCCGCGACGCCGCATGCGGGACACCGCCCAGGGGACGTCCGTCCCGGCCGGCGCCGTCACCGGCCCGCAGGACCAGCAGGCGACCGAACTGGCGCTGCGGTATGAGCTGCTCCAGCGCCTGGGCGTGCCCACTGCTGCCAGTCAGGACTTCGACGAGATAGCCCGCGACATGGCCACGCAGGCCGGGTTCCTGTACGGGTTCGTCAATCTGTTCCTGGAGGAGCAGACCTTCGTCGGACTGCACCAGCCGCCCGCGGACAGCGGGTACGTCATCGTCGGCCGCACCATGAGCCGCGACCACGGCTGGTGCCCGGAGGTCATGGCCCGCAAGAAGGCCCTCCCGCTGCACGACGTGCACGCCAGCCCGCGCTTCAGCGGCAACCACGTGGTCGACGCGGTCGGGATCCACTCCTACTTCGGCGCCCCGCTCATCCACGAGAGCGGCACCGTGCTGGGCACGGTGTGCGTCATCGACCCCGAGAAGCGCCCCCTGAGCGAGGCGCGGCGCCTCAGAGACATCGTCATCAACGCCGGCACCCAGGTGATGGACCACATCGCCCGCGCCCCCGTCCGCTAGGCCGTTCCACACCCCCCACCCGGGAGCCGTAGGCGATCCCCGGCCGCTCCACGTCGCGACCTTCACCCAGGGAGAGGGAGACCATGTCCGCCACACCCACCACACCGCCACCGGCGCTGCGCCCCTACCTCACCGCCCGCCACGAACTGCTGTGGGACGAGGCCGACGCCTTCGCGGCCGAGCACGTCGCGCCGCGCGCCGCGCGTATGGAGGCCGCTCCGGGCAGGGTAGAGCGCAAGGTCGCCGACCTGATGGCCGCACGGGGCTGGTTCGCCGTCACCGTCCCGTCCGCCTTCGGCGGGCTGAGTGCCGGACACGTGGCCAAGACCATCCTGGTCCACCGCATCGCCTGCGTCTCGGCAGCTGCCGCGGCCATCCTGCAGGCCACCCTGATCCCCGTCGGCGCCCTGCTGCACTTCGCCACCTACGAACAGAAGGGCCGCTGGCTGCCCCAAGTCGTGGATGGTTCCCTGCTGTTGTCAATCGCCGTGACCGAACCGCAGGCCGGCGGACACATCGGCGGCATCGAAACCACCGCCGAACGCGCCGGCAGCGAGTGGGTGATCACCGGCAGCAAGATCCATATCGGCAACAGCCACCTCGCGGGAGCCCACCTCGTCGTAGCCCGAACCGCCGAGGCAGGCGTGAGCACCTCCCAGGCACTGACCGCGTTCATGGTCGAAGCCGACCGCCCCGGGCTCGCCGTCTCCGACCACCGCCCGGGCCTCGGTCTGCATGGCTTCTCCGCCGGCCGCCTCGAACTCGACCACGTCCGCGTCCCCGAAGACCACGTGGTCGGAGAGATCGGCCGAGGGCTGAGCGTGGCCCAGAGCAGCAGCATCCTGTACGGCCGTCCCAATCTGGCCGCCGTCAGCCTCGGCATTCACGAAGCGATCGTGGCCACCACCGCTGCTCGTCTCAAGACCCGTCCCCGCTACCGGGGCACCCTGTCCGACCTGCCCGTACTGCGGGACCGCATCGGCGGCATGGAGGCCCGCCTGCGCGCCGGCCGGATACTCGCCTACCAGTCCGTGCACCTCCTCGACCAGGGCCTGCCCTGCGACGCCGACCTGATCAACGCCAAGTACCTCGGCCACCAGTGGGCCGTGCAGTCCGCCCAGGACGCCATGGAACTGCACGGCGCCCACGCCCTCGACTGCGACTACGTCCTCCAACGCCTGTGGCGCGACATCCAGCACACCTACCCACCCGCCGGAACCGGCGAAGTCCAACGCATACGCCTCGCCGACGCCGCCTTGAACGAGGACCGACCCCAGTGGTCCGAATGCCTCGCCGCCGAGGCCGCCTGGGCACGTCCCGACCCCACCGCCGCATGAGCCCCCGTGCGCGGCACCCCGTGAATCCAGACCGCCGCGCACGGGCCCGTGCCGCCGGCCCCCGTCCCCCGCGGGGACCGGTGGCACCCATCCCAGTAACCGTCCATCCCAGCCGAGAAAGAGACATCGTGACCCCGCCCGTGACGACCAGCGCACCGATCACCCCCCTGACACCGACCCTGCAGCGCGTCGCCCAACACCTCGCGAACGGCCTTACACCCCAAGAGATCGCCACGAAGACAGGACTGTCGGCGGTCACCGTCCGCCAGTACATCCGCGACATCCGCGAGAGCCTCCACTGCCCGCCCCGCTGCAAGCCCCCGGTGATCGCGCACCGGCTGTTCACCACCCAGCGGGTGGCCCCTCCCACGACCGACAGGCCGACGCCGGAGCTCAGCTCGAAGCAGCTGCTGCTGCTTCGAGCCGTCGCTGAGCACAGCGATACCCGCGACATCGCCGTCGCCGCCAAGATCGCCCCGGCCGACCTGCGCGCCGCGCTCGACCAGCTCCTCGCCGACACGGGCGCACAGGACACCACCGAATTGGTGGTCCTGGCGCACAGCTGGCAGCTACTGCCGGCCGAGCAAGCCGCCCACGCGACGCGAAGCGGGGCAACCCAGTGACCCGCCCCACGACCCCCACGGCCAGCGAGGACCGCTCCGCCCCCGTCCCGTTCACGCAGGCGCCGCTGGCCGCCGTCTACGAGATGCGCATGCTGAGCACCGCGGCCGAGCGCGAGGAAGCCGCCGCCGTCGTCCAGGACCGCCAGCGCTGGCTCAACCTGCACGGCCTGCCCGTACCCGCCCGAGCCGACATCCCCGCGCAGTTCCGCGAGGCGCAGACCATGCCCGCCGGGCTGTTCGAGGACGGGAGGCTGCTGGCCTGCATGATCCCCGAGCGCGACCCCGACCTCGGATGGGGCCAGAGTCCGTGCCTCTTCCTCCAAAGCGTCCACACCCTGCCCGGCCAGTCCGACGACATCACCCGCCTGATCACCCTGTGGGCGTCCGACTTCGCCGCCCGAGTCGACCTCCACGTCGTACGGGCCGAGACCCTGGCCCGCCACGCCCTCGAAGCCGAGCCCCTCGCTGCCCTTCTGCGTCGGCTCACGGACACCGGCTGGGACGTGTGCGGATCCGGCCCCGGACGCGACGGCGATCGAGTCGCCCGCCTCGAACTCCCCGCCGAGCACCGCCCCGGGCTCCGCGCGCTGATCAGCTGCCAGGTCCACGCTCAGCCGGCCCCGGATGATCGGAGCAACGCGTGACAACCGACGAACCGCAGCGGCCCGACCTCGCCCGCGAGCTGATCGCCCGCGCCACGGAATCGGCCGCGCACCGGGCCAAGCGCGTGCGCGACCAGCTCGACGCCGTCCAACTCGGACAGGGCCGGCACACCGACCACGCCAACACCAAGGTGCTGCGCCGCATCCTGGCCGACCACGACTGGCCCGGGCACCGCCTCGTCGGCCCCGACGCGGCACGGGCCGCGTGGAGCATCGCCCTGCACAGCGACGACGAACCCGACTTCCAGCGCGCCGCCACCACCCTGCTGGGACGTGCGGTCCAGGCCGGCGACGCGCTGGTCCACCACTGGGCGCACCTTCACGACCGCGCGCTCATCACCAGCGGGCGCGACCAGGAGTACGGCACCCAGCTCCTGCTGCGCGCCGACGGCATCGAACTGTGCCCGCTGCGTGCGCCGGAGTCAGTCGACACACGCAGGGCCACCGTGGGTCTGCCGCCGATCGCTGTCGCTCTGAAGGCGGTGCGCCGCCGGTACACGCCTGACGGCTCTGCCGATGAAACCCCGACCGTCGTCCTCGCGGGGGCCGCGTAAAGAAGCGCAGCCCGCAGCAGCCTGAGGGGACGACACCCCCTTCCGGACGCGCGACCCTCAGGCGACTTCGCCGCCCATCGCCGTCCGGCAGCAGACCCCGGGGCCCGACCGGGCCTCGGCATCCCGCACCATCCATCACTCCTAGGAGGCATGCATGACCGCCATCCAGGCCGAGAGGCCGACCGCCCCCGCGCAGGCGGACCTCGTGAAGACCGACGCCGACCCGTTCGGGCTCGACATCACCTTCATCGAGGGCACGCCGGCGACCGAGACGGTCCTGATGTGCAGCACGGGCGACACCTGCGGCAGCTCCTGCCCCAGCGCCTGCACCACCTCGTAAGCCGGGACACCCCGGCGACGCGGGCCGGGCGGGGCTCTCCCCGTCCGGCCCGCCCCGCCCGTCACGCAGAAGATGAGGAGAGCCCTGATGACACGGCACCGGCCCAGCCTGTACGAGGCCGCGGGGCAGGCCATGCTGCGCGCCGCGGTGTACACGACCGAGCCCGCCATGCCGCCCTGGCCGGTGGCCATAGCGCCCGTGGACGAGTGGCGCGCGTGGCTGAGCACGGTGTGGTCCGACACTGACTTTCGCCGGACCGTGTCGCAGGCGAGCCCTCACCTGACGGACCAGGTGCAGGCCATCATCGACGGCCACACACCGAAGGTGCGCCGGATGCGCCGGGCGGCGCTGGCCACCGCCCGCTACGCGATCCGCTACGCCCGCCGCTCCACCCCTTATGGCCTGTTCGCCGGCGTCGCCCCGCTCGGCTTCGCCCAGACCACGACCGTTCGCATCGGCGACGAGCACCAGGCCGTGACCCGCCCCGAGCCGGTCAGGCTCGATGAGGTGCTCAGCGCCTGGGAGAGCGACGCTGCGCGCATGGCCGACGCCGAGGTCTGCGTCAACACCCTGATCTATCAGCGCGACCAGCACATCCACGTGCCCTCCGAGGGCGACGCCGAGTTCCGTCTCGCTCTGAGCCCCGCACTGCGTCTCGTACTCGGCCTGGCCCGATCGCCGATCGGGTACCGCCAGTTGTCGGACAAGCTGGCCGCGGAGTTCCCCGCCGTGAGCGGCACCGCGCGAGACCGGCTGCTCGATGAACTGCTGCGGGTGCGGTTGTTGCGCTCCTCGCTGCGCGCGCCCGCCACCGTCGCCGACCCCACCGACGTCTTACCGCCCGCGGCGCGCGCTCAGGCAGCCGGCCTGCGGACCGCGTGCGACCTGCGGCTGGACGCCGACGTGCGGCTGCCCGAGCAGGTGCTGACCGAAGTGGAGACCGCCGCGACCGTCCTCGCCCGCCTGGTCACCCATCCGACCGGGACACCGACCTGGCGGCGGTGGATCGAGCAGTTCTCCGAGCGCTACGGCGAGAACACCGCGGTGCCGGTGGACGTGGCCACCGATCCCGACCGGGGCGTGGGCTTCCCTGCAGGGTTCGTCACGGCGAGCGAACCGCCCCGGCCGATGTCCCGGCGTGACCGCCTGCTGCTGGAGCTGGCCGGAACCGCCGCCGCCGAAGGCAGCCGCACCGTCGCGGTGGCCGGGGCGATGATCGAGGAACTGGAAGCAGCGACTGGCGACAAGCCCCACGGCCTGGCGCCTCACCTCGAACTGGCAGCACAGGTCCACGCCACCTCTGTTCCGGCCCTGGACCGGGGCGACTTCCGGCTGCGCGTGCTCACTGTCTCCCGCTCGGCCGGATCGATGACCGGTCGGTTCTGGCACCTGTTCCCCGGCGCCGAGGAGGCGTACGCGAGCCTGCCCACCGTCGATCCGGAGGCGGAACTCGCGCAGCTCTCCTTCCACGCCGGACGTGCGCCGGCCGACCTGCTCACCCGCGCGCCCCAGGCCCTGCCCCGGATCGTCAGCGTCGGCGAATTCCGCCGCCCCGAACCGCACGTCCTCTTCCCCCGCGACCTGTCGGTCACCGTCGCCGACGGCCGCCCCCAGCTGGTGGAGTCCGCGACGGGCAAGCCGCTGGAGCTGCTGGCCCCCACCGCCATCAACTTCCTGTGGAACAACTACACCCCGCCGATGGCCCGCTTCCTCGGCGAGATCAGCCGGGCCGCGTCCCCGCAGGTGACCTGGTTCGACTGGGGTGCCGCCTGGACCCTGCCCTTCACCCCGGCCCTCACCTACCGGCGTACCATCCTCACCGCCGCCCGGTGGAAGATCCGCAGCCGCACGCTGCCCGCGCGCACCGCCCCACTCCAGCAGTGGGCGGACCAACTCCACGCCTGGCGTGCCCGGTTCCGCGTGCCGGAGCAAGTCCTGCTCGCTGAGGACGACCAGCAGCTGCCCCTTGACCTCACCCGCGACGTCGACCTGGACCTCCTGCGCGCGCACTTGGACGCCATCCCCTTCGGCATCGCCACCCTGCACGACGCGCCCCCGCCGGATGCCGACGGGTGGATCGGCGGCCGGGCCCACAGCATCGTCGTCCCCCTGGCCAGACGCTCATGACCACGACGACCGTGCCCCGTACGCAGGACCTGTCCGAGGGCGCCCTGGGGATGGCCCTGCTGGACATCGAGCGCCGGGACCTGTCAACCGCCCGCCGCCACCTCGCCCAGGCCACCGCCCTGGGGGTGAGCACCGGCGGCAACGCCAGCCTCTTCCACGGCGCACCAGCCTTGGAGTTCGTCCTGGACCGCGCCCGTGGGGCCGGCGACGACGTCGGCGCGGCCGTCGACCGGGTCGTGGACGCCCGGCTCGCCGCCGCCCACCGCCGTCAGGCGGCCAGCGCTCTGCCCCACCTCGCCGAATGGGACCTCATCCGCGGCCTGACCGGACTCGCCGCATTGCTGCTGTCCCGCCGCCCGTTCGCGCCCCGGCTGCCCGACGTGCTCGCCTGCCTCGTCGCGCTCGCCCACCCCGCCCGTGGTGAAGGCCGGATGCTGCCCGGGTGGTGGTCGCCGGTCGGCCCTGACGGGAAGGAGATGGTCGGCGGGCACGGCAACAACGGCATGGCCCACGGCATCGCGGGGCCCCTGGCCATGCTCTCCCTCGCCCTGCGCGCCGGAGTCAGCGTCCCCGGTCAGGAGGAAGCCGTCGGCACGTTCGCGACCTGGCTCGACCGTCACGGCACCCACTACTGGTCCACCGCAGCACACCTGGACGCCGACCAGCCACCCGAGGCGGAACCGGCCCGCCAGTCCTGGTGCTACGGCCAGCCCGGCATCGCCCGCGCCCAGCAGCTCGCCGCGCTCGCCCTCGGCGACAACGCCCGGCGCCAAGCGGTTGAGGACACCGTCGAGACCATCCTGACCGACCCGCTGCGGCTCGCCCGCATCACCGACTCGACTCTCTGCCACGGCTGGGCCGGGCTGCTGACCCTCACCCGCGCGGTCGCCGCCGACAGCCCCGCACCCGCACGCTTCACCCCGATCATCCAGGACCTGCACCGACGGCTGGCCGCCGACTGGGAGCACCTGCCCAAACCCGGATTCATGGAAGGCCGCGCCGGAGCCCAACTCGCCCTGAACGCCACCGACACCACCGGCTGGACCCGCGTCCTCCTGCTCGCCTGACCTTCTTCTCCCCGCCGCCTCGCAAGGAGTTTTCTGCCCATGACCTTCGACGACGAGAACCTGCCGATCCCTCCGGACATGTCCTGGTGGCACGCCTCCGTGGCCTTCCCCGACCCGCACACGGACGCCGCCCGGGCCTTGGCGACCGCGCTGGCCGGGCGCCGCTTCCACTTCCTACGCAAGGACGCCGGCGTGCGCCTGCGCACCGAACAGCCCGCCACCGGCCTGCTGGACCAGCTCGTCGCCGACCGCGTGATCACCGGCTGGACGGGCGGGATCTACGAGCCGGAGACCCATGCCTTCGGCGGCCCCGAGGGCATGGAGGTCGCGCACGACGTGTTCTGCGCCGACAGCCCGGCCGCGCTCGCCGAGACCGGCACCCCCGGCGCCCGCGAGCGCAGCGTGATGCTGCTGTCCGCCATGATCCGCGAGGCCGGGCTGGACCCGTTCGAAGCCGGAGACGTGTACGCCCGGTGGGCCGCCCTGCGGCCCCCCGTCACCCCGCCCCAGGGGACCGCGCTGGAGCAAGCCATCTCCGCGATGCGGCGGCTGATGAACACGGACGCCGCCCTGCGCCCCGACGCGGAGGCTGGCTGGGGCGAGCGCGTCGCCGCGTTCGAGGACGCCGGCCGACACCTGCGCCGACTCGCCGCCGACCGCCGACTAATACGCGGAATCCGGGGCGTCATCGCCCATCACGCGATCTTCGCGTTCAACCGCGCGGGCGTGCCTGCCGACGCGCAGGCCGCCACCGCGTGGCTCGGCCGTCACGTCGCCTTCTCCACCGGAGAAGGAGCTGACGTGTCTACCCGCAAGTCCGCCTCCGCGGACCCTAGCCTCCCTCGAATGGAGACCACCGTGACACCCGTAACCGACCCCAACCAGCTGCGCGAAGCCCTCGCCCAGCGGCTCGTCGACAGCGGCCACCTGCACAGCCAGGCGGCCATCGACGCCTTCCGCACCACCGACCGGCACGCCTTCCTGCCCGGCGTCGACCTGGAGAGCGCGTACAAGGAGGACGCGGTCCCGATCAAGCACGACGAACACGGGGAGATGATCTCCTGCATCTCCGCGCCATCCATCGTCGCCACCCAGCTCGAACAGCTCGGCGCCCAGCCTGGCCACAAGGTCATGGAAGCCGGAGCCGCCACCGGCTACAACGCCGCCCTCCTCGGCAAGATCGTCTCCCCCGGCGGGCAGGTGTGGACACTCGACGTCGACCAGGACCTCGTCGCCGGCGCGAGCCAACACCTCGCCGAGGCCGACGTCGACAACGCCACCGCGGTGATGGCCGACGGCGCGGCCGGCCTGCCCGAGCACGCCCCCTACGACCGGATCATCTTCACCGTCGGCGCCGGCGACGTCCCCGTGAAGATCCTCGACCAGCTCGCCCCCGGCGGACGCCTGGTCCTGCCGATGCGCATCCGCGGCAGCATCTCCCGCTCCTTCGCCCTCGAACGCGACGGCGACACGTGGAAGACCGTCTCCTGCGAGATGGCCACCTTCATCCCGCTCCGCAAGGGCGTCTGCGACGACGTGTACACCCTCGTGCCGATGGCCGGCGAGGGCAACGTGCGCCTGGAGACGTTCAGCGAGCAGGACGTCGACCGCGACGCGCTGCGTACCGTCCTCGACCAGCAGCAGACCAAGCTCTACACCGGGGTGAAGTTCCGGCAGGGCTCGGCGTGGGAGTGGCTGTACCTGTACCTGGCCTGCGTGCTGCCCAACGGCCTGTCCCGGCTCCCGGGCCAGCGCCCCGGGTTCACTCCGCACTTCGGGTGGGGGTCCATGGCCGCCCTCGACGGCGGGTCGCTCGCGTACCTGACCATCCGCGAGGGCGAGGACGAGAAAGGCCGGTACTGGGAAGTCGGCGTGATCGGCCACGGCGAGGGCGGCGCCAACCTCGCCGAGCGCGTCGTGAGCGAGATCCGCGCCTGGGACGCGACCGGCGGCAACGACGCCCCCGAACCGGGCTTCCGGATGGCCGTCGCGGACTCACGTGACCGGCTGACGGCGGACGACCCGCGCTTCGTCGTCGACAAGCCCTACAGCCGTCTCGTCGTCGACTGGGCGCGCAAGGGCTGAGCCGATGATCCCCGCGATAGCCAGCCGCATCCCCCTGGTCCGCCGCACCAAGGCGCCCGCGCTCCCCTTGGAGGAGCGCATCAACCATCTCACCGGGCTGACCGTCGCGCCCGCAGGTGCGGGCCACCATGACCTGGTGGCCCGCACCTGCGGGGTCCTCAACTACGCCGCGCTCATCGCCTCCGACGTCGGCCTGCCCGACCTGGCCGAGGATCTGTGCTGGCGGCAGCACCAGGTCTTCGCCGACGCCGGACGCCTCAGCGGACGGGTCGCCGTCATGTCGCTGATGCCGCTCGTCAACCTCTCCCGGTTGCAGACTCGCGCTGGCCACGGCGAACTCGCCTACGGCTTGTTGTACTGCCTCAACGACGCTGCCCGACACCGGAACAAGACTGACATCGACGGCCGCACCGTCGACCTGTCTGCTCTGACCGGCACGGACGAGGACCACCGCACGGTGTGCCAGGAGCTGTACGTCACCCTGCTCGTGGACGGCGCCCGAGCCCTCGCCCAGATCGGGCGGTGGACCGAGGCCGCCGACGCCATGGCCCAGCACCGCGGCATCGGCAACCGGCTCCTCGACGGCCGCCAGATCAAGATCATGGCCCTGATGGAGCAGGGCCTGGACCAGCAGGCCCGCGACCTGATCGACACCACCCGGCCCGCCGAGCCTTGGGAGAGAGCCATCGCCCTCCTCCTGCACGCCCACTGCCGACCCGTAAACGCCCCCGTCCCTGAACCCGACCTCGACCGCACCCTGGATGAAGCCGTCCAACTCCTTACCCACCCCGATCCGCCGACCGCCGCCTTCCAGACCCGGACGGGCCTGTCAGCCCTGGAACTGGACCGCACCGGACGCCATGCCGCCCGCGTACTCGACTCCCTCGTCAGCGTCGCCCGACTCGACGCCTACGCCGCACGAGACGCACTGCACCACCCCGTCGCCGCGTCCGCCCTGGACGACCGGGCGACAGACACGCTCAACGCGGTGATTGCCACGGCCGGACTGGGATCCGGCGTCCTGTCCGCCAACCACCAGGAGGCTCTGACGGGCGCGGTCGGCCACGCCGAGACAGAACTGGAAAGGCTCCTGCAGGCCGAACCAGATCCCAGCTAAGAGGGGACGACCCGGGATGCCCCGCCGTACTGCCCACGCTGTTTGGCGGTGTCGGCGTTTCGGCCATTTCCTGCCCGCAGCCGCTCCAAGCCAGACCAGGGATCCCGTGCCCGCGGGGTTCCGTGACGCAGGAAATAGCGGGCTCCCCAGCACGACCGAATGACGTGTGTTCGATATCGCAGCCGTGTCGTTAGACCTCACGACTCTGCCGCAGCGACCGTCCTAGGGGGAACGATGACCTCGGCCATCACGCAGGATCAAACGCCACAACCGCCCAAGGGGACCGCGCCGGACAACGAACTGCAGGAGGCCGGTGTTCGAGAGGAGGAATACCTCTACCGGGACGAGTCGCGGCTCCAGGCCGGCTCCCTGCTGACGTCGCGCACCATGGCGCGGCGGCTTCCCTCCCTCGTGCGGCGCTCGGTGCGGATGGCCTGGCGTGTGGACCGCGGCGCGGCCATCGGCCTGCTGGTGTGCCAGATCGGGACCGGCGTCCTCGCGGCCCTGGGCCTCCTGGCCGTCACGGGCACGATCACTGCGCTGATCGCCTCGGGCGACATCACCGAGCGGCTGTGGGACGCCGCCCCGCAGCTGGCCGTGATCGCCGCCGTCGCCGGCCTGCGCGCGCTGCTGGGCATCGCCGTCGTCTGGCTGACCGGCCGTCTGCGACCGGTGCTCGGCCGGGCAGCGGAGCTGACGATGATCGAGGCCGCGCTCGGCGCGGAACTGGCCGCGAACAACAAGCCCGGCTACAACGACGCCTACGACATCGCGGACCGCGGCGCCCAGGTCACCCCCGACCTGGTGGAAGAGGCACAGGATGTGCTCGCGGCGACCGCGACGCTCGCGGCCGGCGCAGCCGTTCTGACCGTCCTGCACCCCCTGCTCCTTCCCCTGCTCTTCCTCGCCTGCCTGCCGCAGGCCGCCGCCTACGTCCGCTCCGCCCGCGTGCTCTACCTCGCCGGGCTGGAGACCTCCGGGCGGCGCCGGATGCTGGGCAAGCTGCGCTGGCACATGGCCTATCAGGAGTCCAGCGAGGAGATGCGAGCGTGCCTGGCCGGCCCCTTCCTGATCGGCCGGTACCGGCGGCTGGCCGCCTCGGTCAACGCGGCCGAACGAAAAGCCGCGAACACCGGTGCCTGGATGGGACTGGCCGGAGCCGTGGCCGGCGGGATCGCCTCGACCGCGGTGTGGGCAGCGCTGCTGTGGCTCCTGGCCTCCGGGCGGATGAGCCTGGCGGCCGGCGGCGGCGCCGTCTTCGCTCTCCAGACCGCCACCGGCTCGGTGCGCGGCATCATCAACGGCGGGGCCCGCCTGGTGCGCACCGGCTGGTACGTGCAGGACTGGCAGAACTTCCTCGACAACGCCCACGGCCAGGCCATGACCGACTCCCGCGGCACCGCGCCCGTGGCCGTGCCCCCGGAGCGTTTCGAGGTCCGCGACGTCACCTACCGCTACGACGGCGCCCCGAAGGACAGCCTGAGCAACGTCTCCCTGCACGTGCGGCGCGGGGAGATCGTGGCGCTGGTCGGGGAGAACGGCTCCGGCAAGACAACCCTCTCGCGCCTGCTGTGCGGGCTGCTGCTGCCCACCGAGGGCGACGTGGCCTGGGACCACGCCTCCACCGCGAACCTGGACCCGTGGGGGTCGTGGGAGCACGTCGCGCTGGTGCCGCAGAAGTTCACGTACCTGCCGCTGACGATGCGTGACAACATCACGTTCGGGCAGGGCGACACCAGTGACGCGGCTCTGCTCGCCGCCTGCGAGGCGTCCGGCGCCGCGGAGATGCTGCCGGGCCTCCGCTCCGGCCTGAATACCCTCCTGACCAGTGAGTGGTTCGGCGGACAGCAGCTCTCCGGCGGGCAGTGGCAGCGCCTGGTCCTCACTCGCGCGTTCCACCGGCAGGCGGCGCTGCTGGTGATGGATGAACCCACGGCCGCCCTCGACGCCCGGCAGAGCACCGGATCTTCGCCGGCCTGCGCGAACTGGCCAAGGACCGCGCCATCCTGCTGATCACGCACCGGCTCACCAACGTGGCTGTCGCCGACCGGATCGTGGTCCTGGATGAAGGGCGGATCGTCCAGGAGGGCACCTACGCCCAACTCACCCACGAGCCCGGTCTGTTCCGGACCCTGTGGGAGCTGCAGCGCCGGATGAGCGGTGTTGCCTCCTGATCACCGCTCACCGGTCCGCGCTGCGCACTCGCCCGTCCACCGTCGCGAAAGGCAGAGCCACGTGACCTCTCCCGTCTCCCCTTCGGATCACGTCTCACCGCGTACGGCTCTGCCCGCAGCGCAGTACGCCGCATCCCGGCATGCGGCGTGGCTCGGCACCGCCGCGATCATCAGCGACGAGGTCGGCCGGGTCCTGCTGGTGCACCCCACCTACCGCAAGGACGACTCGTGGCTGCTGCCCGGAGGCGTCGTCGAACCCGGCGAACACCCGCACATCACCTGCCGGCGCGAGATCACCGAGGAACTGGGCCTGGATCTGCCCCTGTCGGCCGTGCTCGCCGTCCACTCCTTCTCCCCGCACCACCCCGACCTCCAACCCGGCACGCCCTGCCCCGGAGAGGTCCGGTTCATCTTCGACGGGGGAACTCTCACCCCCGACCAGGTGGAGGCAATCCGCCTGCCGCACGAGGAGCTGTCCGAGTACGCCTTCCTGGAGAGCCGGGACGCTGTGCAGCGGCTGCGCCCCGTGGACGGGCAGATCATGCTCGCCGCCTACCGTGCCCGGCTCGGGAACACCGCCACCGCTCACCTCGCCGACGGCCGGCACATCCTCGACGTCCCGGCGCTGGACCGCCACGACGTGCACGTCCGCTACCGACCCTTGTGGGACAGCCCTCTCAACCGCGGCCCCGTCCTCGGGCAGCTGCCCGTGCAGCAAGCCTGGGCGTGGTGCTTCGTCCCCGACGGCCGGGTCGTCCTCGTGGCCGACCCCGGCCCGCGGGGCGCGCTGCCGATGCTGCCCGGCGGCACCGTGGAGAGCACCGACGCGACGCCCGAGGACACCCTGCACCGCGAAGCCGCCGAGGAAGCCCAGCTCACCCTGGCCGATCCGGTGCGACTGGGCTGGGTGCTGGACAAGACCGGCGAGGTCTACGGCGGCATGGGGCCCAACGCCCGGCTGCGCCTGGCCGCCCGGGTCACCGCCATCGGGCCGGCGGCCGTCGACCCCGCCACCGGCCACCCCTTCGCCCGCCTGCTCACCACCCCCACCCAGGCAGCCGCCCTGCTGGGCTGGGGCCCGCCCGGCGCGCGGCAAGCCCAGCTCGCAGGGGAAACAGCACGGGATCGGTGGGGCCTGCCCACTGCCCACGCCGCCCCCATCGAGGAGATCCCGGCGGAGGGAATGCGGCTGAGCTGACCCGAACGACCGCCCCGCCTCGACTCGTCCCGCTCCACGTCCCTCTGAGGTAGCCCCATGCCGTTGTCGCACGACCACATCCGCACCACCGTCGAGACCTACCTCGCCCGCCACCCGCACGAGCGCGAGCAACTCGGCGGCCTCCTGGACGCCCTCGACCGTCCCACCGACATCGCCAGCCGCTCCACCTTCACCGGACACGTCACCTGCGGCGCAATCGTCGTCGACCCGCTCGGCCGCGTCCTGCACGTGCTGCACCTGGCAAGCGGGAAGGTCCTCGCCCCCGGCGGACACACCGAGTCCGCCGACGAGTCCCTGGCAGCAGCGGCGCTGCGGGAGCTGCACGAGGAGACCGGGATCCCACCCCAGGCCGTCACGCCGTGGCCCGGCTACGAGGCCGTGCCGTTCGACATCGACATCCACGACATCGACGCCCACCCGGGCAAAGGCGAACCCGGCCACCAGCACTTCGACCTCCGGTTCCTCTTCCGCCTGCACACTGCGACAGATGTGCCGGTGGTGCTGCAGGAAGAAGAGGTCGGCGGCATCGAGTGGCGGCCCGTGGACAGGGTGACCTCCCCGTCCCTGCGCGAGAAGCTGCTCAAGCTCCCGCCGAAGACCGAACCGGATACGGCCAACGCCTCCGCCCTGATCTACAACGACCGCGGCGGGTACCTGCTCCACCTGCGCGACTACTTCCCCGGCCGGATCTGGGAGCCGGGCATGTGGTCCCTGCTGGGCGGCGGCCGAGAGCCCCAGGACGCCACCCTGGAACACACCGTGCGGCGCGAACTGGCCGAGGAAGCCTGCCTCGACATCGCTGATCTCACCCCGTTCGGCACCGAGTACGCCTCCGACGACGCCGGCGCGATCGTGCCCATCGCCATCTACGCGGGCCGCTGGAACGGCGATCCCCGCGAACTCCACCTGACGGAAGGGGTGATGCTGGCCTGGTTCACCCCCGACGACCTCCACCGCCTCCGTATCGCAGACACCACCAGCGACCTCGTACGGCGCCACGCCGCCAGCCGCCCCGCCGACACCGCGCCACAGAGCGGGCTCTCAGCCCACGAGGAGTGCCGGTCTACCTCCCCGCACGGCACGGTCCTCAACGTCATCGGCGTCCAACTCTACCTGGAACGGCCCGACGGAGCGGTACTGCTCGGGCTGCGCCACCCCGACTCCCCATTCGCGCCTTCTACCTGGCACGTCCTGGCCGGCCACTGCGAGCAGGAGAACGCCATCGCCTGCCTGATCAGGGAGGCACGGGAGGAAGCCGGCCTGCACATCGAGCGACCGGACGTCGAACTCGTCCACGTCGTCCACCACATCGACCGCGCCGGGGACCGGCCCCGCATGGGCCTGTTCTTCCGCACCCGCACCTGGAGCGGCGAGCCGGAACTACGCGAGCCGGACAAATGCACCCAGTGGAAGTTCTGGGACCCGGCCGCGCTCCCCGACGACCTCGTCCCCTACACCCGGGTGGCCATCGAGGGCATCCGCGCCGGCCGCCTCTACTCCGAAACGGGCTGGGCATGAGCACGGCCGCGTCCACGCACCCGGACCTCCTGCCCGAGGAAGTACGGCAGTTCGCCGAGGAGGCGGTGGGGCGCATCGCCGCCTGGACGGACGCCTCCTGGGATCGTGACAGCAGCCGGGTATGGCGGGCCGACGGAGTACAAGAGGGGGTCTGGTACGTCAAGATCCACCAGAACACGCGGTTCCACCAGCGCGAGGTGGACGCGTACTGCAGCTGGGTCCCCAGCCTCGGAACAGCCGCGCCCACCCTCGTGACCGCCGACAGCGCGTTGCGGGCCGTCGTCATCACCGCGGTGCCCGGCCGGCCCCTGCACGGCATCACACACCCGCCTGAGCAGCAACAGCTCCTCTTCCACCAGATCGGCGCCCTGGCCGCGTGCATTCACCGAAGCGCGGCACCGCTCCCCGCGGAGGAACGAGTGCCCGCGCTCGCGAAGGTCGAGCGGCACCTGGAAGCAGCCCGCCCCTACCTGCACCCGGGCGACGAGGAGTTCATCCGCCGCATCGTGGCGCGCGCCGACTCCGTTCCGCCTCTGGACCGCGTGCCGACACACGGGGACTTTCAGCTGCGCAATCTGCTGCTGGACGACAACGGCAGCCTCGCCGTGATCGACTTCGAACGCAGCGAGCCCGGCCCGGCCATCCGCGACCTGGTCCGCCTTGCGGACGCCTGGGCCACCCAGCCGGGCCTCCACGACGCCTTCATGTCCGGCTACGGCCGCGCACTCACCCCAGCCGAGGTCGAACGCTTCGTCGTCGACTCCACACTCGACGCCCTCTCGGGAATCCAGTACGGCGCCACCCACGCCGACGCGGAAACACAGGAGCGCGGCCACCGCACCCTGGCGCGCCTGCGATCCCAAGGTCGCAACGGACGGACCACATCGAATGGAGGCACGCGTGCCTGACGACACCCAACAGGCGATCCCAGCTGTCCCGAGTCCGGCGACTGGAGGTGAACCACCAGAGCACCACATACACTTGCTCGGGCGGTACTACCGCCAGGTGGAAGCAGGCCGCAAAACGATCGAAGTGCGGGCGGCCACCCCGCAGAAGCGCGCCGTCGCAGTCGGTGACACGGTCGTCTTCCATGACTGGGACACCGGGCGGGAACTCGACGTCATCGTGCAGCGGATCACCCCGTACTCCTCCTTCGAGGACCTGCTCAGCTCGGAGGACGTCGCACGCATCGACCCGGACGGGCCGCCCGGAGACCTGCTCGCCAACCTCCGCAGCATCTACCCGCCGGCCAAGGAAGCCCTCGGCGCTCTCGCCCTCGCGTTCGACCACCGCCCTGCACGGCCGGGCTGCCCCATGCCGATGACGCCCACGCAGTACGCGCAGACCATCCCCCACCACACGGTGTACGGCTGCCTTTACATCCGCGACGCGAACGACCGGCCGGTCCAGCTCCGCTCGGTCTACGGCTCGAGACTTTGGCAGTTCCCGGGCGGCAACTTGGACACCGCAGGCGAGGACCCGCTGCAGACCGCACGGCGAGAGGCGGCCGAGGAGACGAGCCTCGAACTCGGTCTGGACACGCCGAAGCTGCTCCTGACGCACTTCCTGCACGCCGGGCCGCGCCAGCCGCTGAACAAGGTGGGGCTCATCTTCGACGGAGGCCGGCTGACCGCCGGCCAGCTCGGCCGGATCCGCCTCGATCCCGCCGAGCACGACATGTGGGCCGTCCACGACCTCGCGACCTGGCAGGAGCTGATGGCACCGCGCGCCTTCGCCCGCCTCGACGCCATCGAACGAGCCCGGCGCGGCGAGGGCCCCGCCTACCTGATCACGCACACCTGATCCCCAGCACCCCCACCCAGGAGGCAACCGTGCCCGCCGAGGACACCAACACCAGGGCCTGGCAGATCTACGGCCAGCGCCAACTGGCCCGCGCCTACACCCCGCCCATCCCCGACCGGCTCGGCTGGGCGCCCTGGGAAGGGATCGGACCGGGAGCAGAAGTCCTCGGTGACGTGGCCGGCCGCCGGGTTCTGGACATCGGATCCGGAGCCGGCCACCACGCCGTCCACCTCGCCCAGACGTACGGAGCCCGCGTCACCGGCATCGAGCTGTCCCCTACCCAGCACGAACGCGCAGTCTCCGCCCACGCCGACGTTGACGGCGTGGAGTTCGTCCAAGCAGACGTGGCCGAGTACCTGGCCGGAGCCGAGCCGTTCGACGCCGCGTACGCGATCGGGACTCTCGCCTTCATCGACCCGCACCGCTCGCTGCCGGCACTGCGCGACGGCCTGCGTCGCGGCGCCCCTCTGATCCTCTCGCTCCTGCACACCGACCTGCACGGCCGCGGTCCGTCCACGGAGGTGGCGCCGCGCGAGCAGATGATCCTGCTGCGCAACGACCCGCCCCTGCCGACACAGATGTGGGTCCTGGCACCGCAGCTGTGGGAAGACCTGCTCACCGAGTACGGCTTCCGCGCCGAGGCCATCGACCTGCTACCGCACCCCGACAAGAGCGCCACGGCCATCCAGCAGCTCATCCGCGCCCGGCGCCTGCCCGACCGGCCGGCGCGCGTCTCCAGCCGCCCCCCGCAGCACTAGAGCACCAGCCGCACACGGGGCCGTCGGCGTCGGAGCGATCCTGCTGAGCGAGCAGGGCATCCTGTTGGGCCGGCACCGCCGTGGCACCCTCGAACTAACTGGAGGCGGCAAGGACGACCCCGGAGAGGGCTTCTGCGCCACCGCCACACAAGAGCTCCAGGAGGAAACCGGCCTCACGGCCGACCCGACAGGTATCCGGTTCTGGCCCTGCTCATGGACTCTACGCACGGCATCCCGCGGATGACCCCTGCGGTCCGCATCACCGCCCACGCCGGCGAACCGGCCGTCACCGAGCCCCACTTGATCAGCCGCTGGGAGTGGCACGAGCTCAGCGACCTGCCCCACCTCGACCACCCTCTGTTCACGCCGAGCGCACACGTCATCGACACCGTCTGGCCGGGCCTGCTGCCCGGGCTGCCCCCCGTTCACCGCTACTCGATCGCCCCGACAACCATCCCCGAGGCCGGCGCCGACGCTGTGGAAGACGGCCGTCCTCTCCACCACACCCACGAGGCAGTAGGTGAGCAGCAGTCCTGAGCAGCTGGAAAAACTCGGCACCGCAGGTGACTTCACCGGCGTCCGGACGCTACTCGTACCGGTTGAGCGACCGCGCGATCTCGCTCACCCTGCGCCCGTCTGAGGTCTCGGTCATGACCGCTACCGTATGAGCGCCCGCGGATTTGTGCGTCCAGCCGCAACGATCACGTCGCTCCGGGTGCAGTGCCTGCTGCTGTGTCACCCTGCTGCCGTGCCGTGAGGTTCATGGCCTCGTGAAGGGGGTAGCGATGCTGCGGGGAACGCTGTCGGCAGATTTCGAGCTTCTGCGAGCTGTCACGAACGCGCACCAACGGGGCCGCAAGTTCGAGCAGTTGCTGGAGCGGCTCTTTCGGCAGGCACACTTCCGTGTCGACCGCGATGCGGGCATCGCGACGCCACGTCAAACGGACCTCGTGGCCCGCTACGGCGACGTCTGGTACCTGATCGAGGCGAAGTGGCAGAGCACCCCGACCGACGTGGACGATTTCGACGCCATCTTCCGACGGTTGCAGCGGTCGGCATCGTCCCAGGTCGTCGGCGTGATTGTAAGCGTCGCGGGATTCACCGACACCGTGATCGATGAGGCAGTCAGGTGCCGCGGGCAGGAACTTGTCCTCCTTGTCGGGGAGGAGGACCTAACGGCGCTGCTCGCCGCGCCCGAATCTGCAGCAGGACTGCTGCACCGCAAGCGGGAGGACCTCGTCACCCACGGCCGCGTGCACCTGGCCGGTGGTGCCAAACCCCAGCGGCGCAGTCCGCGCCCCTCAACCGACCTGCCCGCCTCCGACCTCAGACTGCTCGACACCGCCCTCGCCCCGACGGCACATCTTGCGGGCGACGGAGCCTTCACCGACCTGGTGTTCGCCCAAGAACTCCCGGACGTGGACTGGGTGCCTGGCAGCGGGAACGGAGTGTGTCTAGATCTGCCGATCGGCGCCCTCGACGAGAACGGGCTCGCCGACCTCCTATACGCCCTGACCTCGCTGGGCTGGACGTCCTCCCAGCCCCAGTGGGCGATCCAGCAGGCCACCCGAAACTGGCACGGCGTGGGCGCCCGCGAATTCCTCGACACGCTGCGGGACTGGAAGGCACGCTACGACGACCTGGACGAAGACGATGTACACGATACGGAGACGGTGACCTACGTCGACACCTTTCCGGGCGGAGGCTTTTACACGCTCGCCGCCGAGGTTTCCAGCCACCCCTCACGCCTGGTCCAGTTCTGCCACGTGTCGTTCCAGCTCACCGGCATCCCGCTGGACACCCAGCCGCTCCGCCACGTCTTCGAGCAGTTCGACGCCGTCGGCACCGGCTACTTCCGATCCATGATGGCGAAGGCCGTTACACGGGACTGGCTCCCGGAGCCGCAGCCGCTCGAAGTCGTCGGCTATCTCGTCTCCGACGACCCCTTTCTCCCCGACGGACGGGGAATGTCCGGCGGTGAGGCCGCCGCCCTGCCCAAGCCACCCGCCGCATGGGTCGTCGGTATCGTGGCCAAGAACCCCTTCCGGGACACGGACAGGGCCTCCGCTCCGGACGGCTGGCCGGACCAGCTCTACTCCAACGGCGGCATCATCGTGTGCAGCCTGCGCAGTCATCACCCGCTCAACGACATCCCCGACGGCTACTACCTGTACCTGTGGGAGCAGGCCCGTACGACGGATGCTCGGGTCTTCCGCCCCGTCGCCGACTGGTGATCAGGCTAGGGCTCAGCTGACCGATGTGACCACGAGGTGCACAAAGTCCCTCGTTCTCTCCCACGGGAAGAATCCGGGCGCCAACGTCGGCATAGAAGTCCGCGCCGTAATGGGGTTCGTTGACGGCCAACGCCGTCGCGCGGCAAAACGATCCGCAAGCGGCCTGTCCTGCCCGTCACCTCGGCATCCGCAGGACAGCATACGTCAGAACGCCAGATGGCCGGGAAGAGGTTGATGGGGCAGTTTAGCGGTCTGCCACTGCGAGCACTTGCAGCGGCAGAAGACCTGGGGTGCTGGCGCCCAATCAGGCGACTCTCTCTGACTTTCCAGAAAACAGGACCTGAAATGCTTCGGAAAATCCGCGCATCTCGTGTTCACCCTTGTGTGATATGACGGTCTCGAAATACCACGCGCTTTCGGACCCGGTCACCTTTCCCCAAATCCCCCATGTCAGGACGATGCGCCCGTCCGAACGCTGCGCGCATATTTTCAATTGCCCTTCACCGGACTGCCAAGTGGGAGCTTCGCTCCAGCTGCTTGATTCGTCAGCCAGCGATGAGAGGAATTCCACCAGTCCGTCACCATCCAGCGTCCGGACCCAATCGCTGACGTCCACCCAAGCGCCCTTGGCCTGTACGGGTATGTCAAGCGCAGGATCGCCGTCTCCGTACGGCCGCATCGGCGTGGAGAACAGCAGATGGACCCCTTGCCCCGGGTCTCCTATGCGGAGGACTTGCCCCCCGCGCGCATCACGAATGATCATTGCCCCATTCTATTATCTTCCCCCCTTCCCTGAAGGGTGACTCTGGCCACGCAGCGTTGCTGCGGACGGCGCCAGCCCGTAACAAACACCTTCTTTTCCGTGACGGTGCGCGATTAGATGGTTGCTGTCGTTGTGGCCGAATTATCATCGAAGTCAGGCCGTAAGCTTGTGAGTTGAATGCAGCACTTGAGAGTTGGGGCAGTTCAAAAGGCCGCAGCCGCAGGAGTCGTCGCCCTCGAATGAGGGGAGCGGATAGCTCCCCTGGCGCGGAAGAACGGGTGGATGCCGGCCACGGAGGTCGGTCATGCCATGCCGGCCGGGTCTGGATCCACCAGCTACCGAACAGCATCGAGCGGAGGGCCTTGCCTCGGCCGGGGTGTTCACCGCATCGACGACGAACACCTGACCACGATCCCAAGGGACCGCCCGCCACGGACTCCTGCGGAAATGCCCTCTCGACGACATCCGGCTGCGTACGCGCCGAAGCGTGGGTAGACCATGGCCCCCGCGCTGCCACCAGCTGTTGGCCCTCGGAGGGGACCGTCACCACGGGTTGCCCAGCGACCGGCTGACAGAGGCTGGATAGGGGGCCGCCCGACACGGATTCCCCGACCAGGCCGCGGAATCCGAGTGCCGGCGGAGGGGTCCGTCAGTCTGCTTGGGCCGGCTGCTCGCCCGCTGGCTCCCGGGTTGTTCGCTGGGTCAGGACCGTCATGCGGCAACCAGGAAGGCCGGCAGGTTGCAGAACGTGGGTGACCAATTCGGTCACCTGACCGTCGAAAAGCGGAAGCGTCATCCGCAGTATGTGGCCGTCATAGTGGTCAGCGAAGTCGGCTGCGCCACGGGTCCACAGGTCGCGTACGGCGGGGTTCTGACGGGTGTCGCTGATGAGCTGCTGGAGGTCTGGGTCGTGGGGACGGTCGACGGCCGCATCGCGGAGCATGCGGACGCACACCTCCGCGTCGGCCTCCCAGTTCAGGTGCTGGTCGCGCGCCTCATCGCTGAGGAGCAGCCAGCGCATGAGGTTGGCCTCGGGGGCGGTCGACCACGGGAACAGGGCGGCCATCGACGTGTTGACCGCCAGGACGTTCCAGTTGGCATCGATGACGTAGGCGGGGAAGGGCTGCTGGTCCAGCAGGAAGCGCAGTTCGTCACTGATGCGCGGTGGCTCCTGGGCTTCCAGCCCGGAGAGGCCGCCGCCGTTGCTGACGAGGAACAGCGCACGTCGCTGGACCCGGTCGAGGCCGAGCAACGTGCCGATGGTGTCGAGTTCGTGGCGGGTGAAGGTCCGGGTGATCATTCCGCCTTCAAGGTCCCGGTACCAGCGCTCGCTCCTATGCAGGGCGTCGGCTACTTCCCTCTGGAGGATCGGGCGGCCGAGCGTGGCACTGGCAGATGCCCGGAAGGCGCGCAGCAGGACACCTACCCCGGTGGATCCCCCTTCACTGCTGCCATCCTTTATGACCCCGCGCATGCCGCTTTCCTCGCAGTTCCCGTCTGCATGGTTCTGATCCTGCCAGATTGTATCCGGACCAAAACACGCGAGCCCCCTGTCAATCAGGCGCTGTTCCCTGCGTCACATGGCAGATTAATGGTGGCGCTGCCGACCGGCAGAAGATTGCCGGTCACCGATTTTTGACCGACTTGTCCCAAGGGAGCGCAGAGGGTCCTCGACAGCCGCGTTACTCGGGTCTCGCGAAGTCCGGTCATGTATAGGCACGTTGAACAGTGATGGACCATATCGAGCCTTGCCCGAGCAGGCATCTCGTTACTCCGCTGTGATCGTTTGCGTGGATTGACGAACGATCTGGACCAAGCCCAAGATCTGTCCGTCCGCACAACGGACCGCAGGTCACGGGGGTGAGCCACGGGGGGTGGTCGTGAACGATGCCCCTGCTGGATCAGCGTGGGCACTCCTGGGCAGAAGTGATTTGGATCGATCTGGTCAGGCGGTTGAAAAGGCCGTTGTGGCATGCGACACGAGGGAGGGTGCATTGAAGATCATCTGCGAGAACGTCGCGGCGGTCTGCTGCTGCCCGTGTCCCGGTCGGCCGCCTCGGACGACAGAGGCACGTAGGGTGGATCTTGACGCATGCCCGCATATGTTCGTCACCCCGGCCGGGCACCCAGCCCGGCACCGGCTAGTAAGACGAGCGATAGGCGGAGTGTGCGACATAACCGGGTGACGTAGTCCCGCATAAACAGCGCCGACGCCCAAGGAGGCTTCAAGTCCCGGGCGCCGGGCACCAAATGGCATTCCGGCCTCTGCAAGGGCGGGAGATTTTAACCGCCTTCACCGCGCCGGACCTTTCCTACAGGCATACCGGCGCGGGCTTCACCAGGAGGAGCGTCTTACATGCCCACCGCCCTATGCAAAGGGTCGGCGCCTCCGGCCGGCGCGGCAGCCGTCCGCCGCTCACCAGACCGCACTCCGCCGGCGTACCGCGCGTGCTCGACTGTGCCGCACGATCAATCGGTGACTCTCTGCAACCAGTACAGAGTTTAAGAACCAAGTCTGGATCTTGACGCGGGTCCGTGCGTATGTTCGTCGTCCCCGGGCAGCCCGCCCGCGGCGACGAACGTAAGGAGAGCACGGACCCGGACCGCGAAGGTCCACAAACAGCGTGGCGCCCGAGAGCGGTAACTCACGGACGCCGAACGCTAAGCGGCATGCCCGCCCCGGCAAGGGCGGCGACTGCCCACCATCACCACGCTGAGTCCTTCCGACGGGCGCTTCAGCGTGGCAACACTGCAAAGGGGAGTATCGCATGTCTCCTGCCCTGCGCAAAAGGCCCTTCCACCTGGCCTGCGCGGCAGCCACCTCCGCCTCGGCGCCTCAGCGCTCCGAGCCGGACCGCACCATCTTGGCCCCGGCGAGCCGCCGGATGCGCCCCCTCGTCGGGAGCGGCCGATGAGCAGCGAAGCCCGTGAGTGGGTGTGGGAGCACAGCTCCAGCCGGGGGGCCGCGCGCCTGGTCCTGCTGTCGATCGCCGACCGGGTGGCCGACGAACAGTGCATCTCCTGGGCCTCGCTGTCCAGCCTGGCCAAGCGCACCCGCGCCTCGGTCTCCACGGTGCGCGAAGCCGTCGAGCGCCTGCTCCTGGCCGGCGAGCTGGAAGTGCTCAACGACCTCGTCGGCCCGCAGCGCAGCACGGTCTACCGCATGCCTCTCGCCGCCGAAGCGGTCGCCCAGGCCCGGCGCGAGCAGCAGGAGGCGGACGGTGACACGGCGGCAGACGAGCCCGCCGGTCCCGCGAAGTTCCGGCTCTCGGCTCTGCGGCGGTATGGAATCGGCCCGCGCGAGGTGCCGGAATCCCCTGCGAGGGTCCGGAAACCGGCAGTACCGGAAACCGGCAGGTCGAGGCGGAAACCGGCACCCCGACGTGCCGGAAACCGGCACAGGGATGTACCGGCTACCGGCACACAGAACCGTAGTGAACCTGATTTGAACCGGAGGTACAGCAGTGGTGGTGCTGCCGTCCTCTCGGCTGCCGAGTGGCAGGTCGACCCCGCCGCCCACACCTGGGCCCGCCAGTACGGGCACCTCGACCGACTCGGCGAGCAGGGCCTGCAGGCGGCCGACGCGAAGTGGCGTGCCCACCGGGCGGGCCACGCCCCGAAACCGGCGGAAGCCTGGGCTGCCGACTGGCGCTCCTGGGTCGCCCGGGAACACGCCCCCAGCCGCCCGAACCTCTACGCCGTGCCCGGCAGGAACACCGCCGCACCGGGGGGCATGACACGGACGGAGGCCCACACCGCCGCCCTCCTCGCCGCCCTCGACGAGCCGACCGGATCGGAGGGCTGACCGTGGACCGCCGCGAAATCGCCGCCCTGCTGGCCTACATCGGCCGACTCGACCCCCGCACCATCTGCACCGACCAGGGCGAGGCACGCGACCAGCTCGCCCAGTGGCACGAACTGCTCGCCGACGTGCCGACGGCCACCCCGCACGGCTGGGACGTCCTCGTCGCCGCCCGCCAGCACATCCGCACCTCGCCGTACCAGATCCTGCCCGCGGACCTGACCCGTCCCTGGGAGAGCTACCGGCGCGACCGCCTGGCCCGGCACTCCGACCCGACGCCGTCCGCCGATCCGGACGACCAGGCCGCCTGGACCGCCGAACTGGCCGGAACCCGCCGCGCCGTCGCCGCCGGGCTCGCCGAGCCCGCACAAGCCCGGGCGATCACCAGCGGTCGCGACGGGATCGACCCACGGCTGGAGGCGATGCTGGACGAGGTCGGCTCCTGCATCCCGCCCGCAGCCCGAGCCGCCCTCGCCCCCTACCGGCCCGCCCGGGCAGCACGCGAGGCAGCCATAGCCCAAGGGCAGCCCGACGCCCTGAGCGTGCGCTGCGAGTGGTGCAAGGCCCAGCCCGGCGAGCCCTGCCGCCGCCGGCGGATCGGCCCCGACGACGGAGTACGCGCAACAGCCCTGCGCGCCAACCCGCACCCCGGCCGCCTCGACCTCGCCGCCGCCCAGCAGCCCGCCCTGGCCTGAGCGGCGCACCGACCCCCACGTCCCGCACCGGCTGCGGCGCACGCCCGCGCGCCGCAGCCGGCACCCGACGCCTCACCCGCCGAGTACCGTCCCGGTCGGCCAGTGCGGCAGCACATCGGAGACATGCCTTGCGCCACATCACCACCCACGACGCGCCGGTCACCGGCCTGCGGGGCATCGCAGACACCAGCTGGCACACCCGCGGCACCTGCCACGGCATGGACATCGAAGACGCCGACGCCGTCTTCTTCCCCGGGCCCCGGGACCACGAAGAGATCGCAGAGGCGAAGGAGCTGTGCGGCTGGTGCCCGGTGCGCCGCGAATGCCTCGACTTCGCTCTGGAGAACGTCCTCAAGGAAGGCGTCTGGGGCGGCCTCACCGAAGCCGAGCGGCGCCCCCTCCACGACAACCTGCACCAGCGCCTCGACTACCGGCGCGTGACCGCCTTCTTCCAGGGACGCGACGTCCACCTCACCGAAACCGAGCGGCAGGCCGTCATCGACCACGCCTACGTCCGCGGCTGGCGGCCCGACCGGCTCGCCGCCGCCCTGCAGATCAGCCACAAGCACGCCCGTGACCTGCTCCGGCAGGCCGCCAACAAGGTCCTCGACCGTGACCGCAACTACGGCATGCCCCGCCAGAAGAAGAAGCGGAAGAAGACCTCCAAGGCCAAGGGAACCCCCGCGCCCTCAGCTCCCGGCACGCAACAGCCGGCAGGCCGCCCGGCAGCGTCGGCCCCGGCGCACGCCCCTCTCGGAAAGGCAGCATGACCCGCCCCGTCCTCGCCTTCGGTGCCACTTCGGATCTCCCTCTCCTCCTGGCCGCCGTCGTGCCCGCCGCCCTCACGCTCGTGCTGATCGCCTGGACCATCCGGCGCCGGGGAACCCGAACGCAGAAACGTCTCGGCGGACCGGCGGTCAAAGTCGCCGCGGTCGCCGCGCTGGGCTGCACCGCCTACAGCGCCGACACCTCCTGGCGCTTCGCCGCCGACTACCTCGACATGGCCGGCACCGCCGAACGGGCCAGCATGTTCGCCGCCGCCGAACTCGCCCTGTTCGCCACCGCGCTGATGGCCAGACAGAACCTCGCCGCCCAGGGCGCCCCCGGGCTGCCGGGCACGCTGGTCTGGGTGATCACCACCGTGCAGGTGATCCCCGCCTACGCCGAGAGCGGCCCCGTCGGCGGCACGGTCCGCGCCTTCGTCGGACCGGTCATGGCGGCGATGCTGTGGCACCTCGCGATGGGCATCGAACTGCGGCTGCGCACACCCGGCGCCGCCTCGAACGGACTGATCGCCGTCCTGGGCCGGGAGGCACGCGAGCGGCTGCTGTCCCGCCTGGGTATCGCTGCGCGCGACCGCGACGCAGCGCAGATCACCCGGGACCGTGCCACCGCCCGCGCGGTCGCCCTCGCGGCTCGCATCGCCGAACGCACGCCCGAGCAGCAGAGGAACCGCCGCGGCCGACGGCTGACCCGGCGCCTGTCCAAGGCGGTCGGCAGGGCCTCGGTCGGCACCGACCTCCTCCAGCGTGCGCAACTGCTCGACCAGCTCGCCGCCCGCAGGCACGCACTCGCGCTGGCCACGGTCCCGCTCCCCTCTCCCTGGTCCCCGGCGCACCGCGCCACAGCGGCAGCAACGGTCCCCTCACAGCCGATGTCGAATGCGCCGGTCCCCGTCCATGGTCTCGACGAGTCGGACTCGGGCCGGGGACCGGGCGGCCTGTGGGGACCGGTCCCCGACATCGCGGACTCGGAGGCATCGGCAGACGCGGGGACCGAAGGTGTCCAGACGGGGACCGTCGCGGGGACCGAGGCACCGGTAAACGGCTCGGTCCCGGGGACCGGTCCCGCGAATCCGGAGGCCGCGAAGGGGGACACCGCAGGCCCGGGGACCGGGTGCGGCCTGCGAGAAGCACCTGCTCAGGGCCCCGATTCACGTCGGGGACCGAACGCCGCCGATTCGGGGACCGACACCGCCGGGGACCG
>NZ_JBEZKI010000022.1:126384-202736 GCF_040651615.1 Streptomyces sp. NPDC048417
ACGTCCGGGGACCGACCGACACCGAATCGGGGACCGACACCACCGGGGACCGGGGACCGACCGACACCGAATCGGGGACCGACACCACCGGGGACCGGGGACCGACCGACACCGAATCGGGGACCGACACCACCGGGGACCGGGGACACAAGGTCCCTCTCCGCCGGAAGACGACGCCGAAGGCCCGGACGAAGAACAAGGGGAAGCGCGGTCGACCCCGAACTCCGCAGGCCCGGCGACCGCCCCGTGAACCGGAGCAGTCGGTGGACCAGCTCGTCCAGCAGGTCCGTCCTCACGTCCCCGCCCTGCTCGAACGGGACGGCAACGAGGCGGTCACCCGTGTGCAGCTGCGGGAGATCCTCCGCCGCGAGGGCTTGAAGGGCGGCCGGAACGACCGGCTGAGCCTCGTGCTCCAGCAGCTGCGGAGCGACGACACCACAACGACCAGGGGCACCGCCCGATGAAGACCTGCCACCAGTTCGACACCGTCCGCGCGGAGTACCAGCGGGAGATCGGCTTCATGGTCGCCCACTCCCAGCGGCACGCGGGCAGGCCGGCAGCGAAGGCCAGCGCGAAGCAGGCTGCCTCGACGAAGCAGCGGATGGCCCGCGCGCTCACCAGCCACGTCAGTCGCTGCCCCGAGTGCGGCTGACCTGGCAAAACACCAGCTCAAGGCCCTCATCGCAACCGGTGGCCCGGCTCCGTGCCGGGCCACCGCCCCGCTCCAGGAGACACCCCGTGATTCCTCACCCCCCTCGCTCGGCCGAGCCCACATACGCCGAGGCCAGCGCCTGGGCCGACGTCCTGGTCAGCCGGCGACTCCTGCACGCCGCCGTCCTCACACCGACCGGCCAGTGGCTCGTCCAGACCCAACCCGACGGACCCGTCCGCCTCCTTCAAGGGCCGGCCGACGTCCTGGCCCTGGCCGCGACCATCCAGCAACGCACCCGCTCTACGAGGCCCGAATCCCGATGACGAACGCACCCAAGAGCAGCACCACCCCGGAACCTGATCCCGACTCCAACTCGGTGTCGGGGCGAGCAAGTTATCCCCTTGGATACTCCGCCTTGAGCGGAGTATCCAAGGGCTCCCCCGCCCCTGGGGGGCCGGGGCTCGTCCGGCGCCGGGGGACGCCAGACGAGGAGGCTGCGACCGAGGGCGGATCGCAGCCAGAGGGGACGCAGGACGAACGTGAGCAGCCTCGCACGCGCCGCCGCAAGTACCAACGTCGCCAACGTCCGCACGTCCGCAACACCCGCTTCAGTGACGACGAACTCATCCTCGTGACCGCCGGCGCGAAGGCCGCCGGCCTCACCCTCGCCGGCTTCCTCGCCCGTGCTGCTCTCTCTGCTGCCCGTGACCTCGAACGAACCGCTAGTGCCGTTGCCGACGAGCGTGAGGTGATCGCCGAGTTCTTCGCCGCCCGTCGGCACCTCGGCCACATCGGCAGCAATCTGAACCAGATCGCCCGAGCGGTCAACGCCGGAGCTCACCCGGGCGAACTCGACGTGGTCATCGCGGCCACCGACCGCGCCGTCCAGCGCGTCCAGCGCGCCACCGACCGACTCCTCCACCACGACTAGGACCGCCTCACCTTCATGATCCCCAGGATCCAAAAGCGTGGCCAGCGCACCATCGGCCTTCTCTACTACCTCTACGGACCGGGCAAGTTCGAGGAGCACTCCGATCCCCACCTCGTCGCCTCCTGGGACCACAACGCTCCCGACCCCGGCCGCGACGCCACCGCGACCCTCAAACAGCTCCAGCAGCTACTGGACCAGCCCGTCGAGAACATCGACCCGTCGCAACGACCGAAGAAGCATGTGTGGCATCTGTCCGTGCGCAATGGCGGCGAGGACCGGATCCTGTCGGATCAGGAATGGGGAGACGTGGCCCGCCGGATGGTCGCCGCTGCAGGCATCGACGACCCCGAGGCTGGAGCGGGCTGCCGGTGGGCTGCTGTACGGCACGCTGACGACCACATCCATATCGTCGCCACCCTCGTCCGTGAAGACGGCTACAAGCCTGATCTCGACAACGACGCCATCCGTGTGCAGGCGCAAGCCCGAGTCCTCGAAGCGGAGCTGGGTCTGCGGCGCCTCCACAAGGGTGACGGCACCGCAGCGAAGCGGCCCACCAGCGCCGAACGCCACAAGGCCCAACGCCAGGGCCGCGAGCGCACCGCACGCGAGGAGCTGCGCGAAACCGTACGACGGGCGGTGGCCGGCGCGCGGAGCGACGAGGAGTTCTTCGACCGGCTCGCCGCCGCCGGCCTCCTGATCCGCAAACGCGCCGCGCCCTCCGGCGACCTCCTCGGATACAAGGTCGCTCTGCCCGACGACCTGAACAAGGACGGCGAGCCGGTGTTCTATCCCGGCGCCCGCCTGGCCCCCGACCTGTCGCTGCCACGCATCCGCGAGCGCTGGACCGGTGAGGCCCAGGATGTTCCAGCTGCCCAGAAGGAGGCGATCCCTACGGGGCCGGGCAGTCCGGCCGCCGCGCGCCGCGGGACGGCATCGGCTGTGTGGCAGGCCGTGCTCGTCATCGAGCACGGCGACGATGCGGTCGCCGCCGCCCACATCGCCGCGGCCGGCGAGGTCGTGGACGCCCTCGCGAAGACGTCAGCTGCCCACACCCGCCGCGAACTACGCGACGCCGCAACGGCTTTTGAACGGGCCTCGCGCTCTCACATCCGCGCCGTACGCGGGCACGATCGAGCCCTGCGGCAGGCCGCCCGCGACCTCGTCCAGGGCGGCCCGGCCCTCGGCCGCGGTGAGGACGGCGCCACCACGGCGATGGCGATCGACATGCTGTTCTTCCTGATCACCGCCGCCGCGCACTGGCATGCCAGGAAGGGGCACGCCCAGCAGGCCGAGGCCGCCGCCCGCGCCGCCGAGCACCTTCGCACCGCCTACCAGGCCGCCGCCGCCCAGCCGCTCGGTGTGCTCTACCAGCGCGGCCGGCGTCTGAGCCGGCCGATGCTCCAGCGGCAGACGGTGCTGCTGCGCGAGGCGCTGCCAGAGCTGGCCGAGCAGATCCTCGCCGAGCCCGGCTGGTACGCCCTGGCGGCGACGATCGCGGAGGCCGAAGCCGCCGGCCACGACCCGGCCGCCCTCCTGACCGACGTTGCCGCACGGCGCGAACTCGGCACTGCGGACTCCGTCAGCGACGTGCTCGTGTGGCGGATGCGACGGACCGCCGACCTGCCCGCCGATGCCTCCCACCTGCCCGAGACCAACACCGCAGGGAACCGGTCCACGACGCGCGGGACGACCACCAGGCACTCCACGCCCGGCAGGCGACGCAGCGGAGAAGAGACCCCGCGCAAGACCCGGTAGGCCGCCAGATGCCGGTACAACGACGTGTGATCGGGCACACCGTGGCAACGCCGCAGCACCGTACCGAAATACGCCCGAGAAGCCGAGCACCCCGGCTGACCTGGCCGGAGAGGCTGTGGACTTTGTGAATTGAAACCACCGGTGGCGTGGGGCACGATCATGAAGCGCGCAGGACGAAACGACGAGGTAGAGGAGGCCGCCAGGGTGTTTCACCGGATACGCCGCCGGGCCAAGGAGCCGAGCGAAGCTCAGAGGCAGTTCGCCGAACTGCACGCGCAGCTGCAGGGCCAGGTACCGCCCGGCTTCGGAGTACCGGCGCCTGAGCCGGAGCCCACCGAGCCGGCCGCCGTCGTGGACGACTTCCTTCCGCCGGAACTGCGCGTGCCGAGCCACGACCAGGTCGAAGGCAAGATGATGCCCTGGGCGCAGCCCCTCGTTCTCGACGGCGAGATGGCTGCCTGTGCCGAGTGCGGCGCGTACCGGGACTGGCTCATCCTCTCCACCCGCGGCGAGATCTGGCTGCGCTGCCGGGCCGGCCATCAACAGCGGGAGACTCGCATCGACACCGCCTGGTACAACCGGCACTCCGGGCCGGTGGACGCGACGCACGCCACGTTCGAGGACTGCCTGCGCCACCTCGGACACTGACCACCACTCCTACGACCCCACCGGGCCTGCGGGCCCGCACTGACCACCCGTCGCCTAGCACCAAGGGGTCAGTTCCGCCATGCGCGTTCGCGTCGCCACCACCGCCCTGGGCATCACCGCGGCCCTCCTCGCCCTGCCCGCCTGCTCCACCGACACCACCGGGACCAAGCACCAGACCTCTTCCTCCTCCTCCCGTACGGGAAAACCGTCCGGTGCCGTCCAGAATCCGGCCGCGCTCGGTTCCCGCCTGCTCGACCAGAGCGACCTCGGAAGCGGCTACCTGCCGAAGCCCGAGCGTCCGGCCCAGCACGACGACGTCACCGTCATCGGCTGCCCGGCCCTGAGCGAACTGGGCGGCGACGCGGCGACCGGCGGCACGCTCGCCTTCCCGCACAAGGCGAAGGCTGACTTCACCTACGGCAACAGCTCCTCGGAGATCTCCGAGGAGCTGTACAGCGACAGCCCGAACAAGCTGTCCGACGGCATCGACCGGATCTTCGACGCCATGACCGGCTGCCCGACCTATCAGGTCGTCGCGGGCGGCACCCCGGTTGACGTGACCTCGCAGAAGCTGCCCGTACCCCACCGCGGCGACGAGGAGTGGAGCCAGCTCCTGACGTTCCTCGCCGAGGGACGGAGCACCGTGGTCAAGCAGACCGCGATCCGCGACGGCAGCCTGCTGCTGGTCGTCTCCGGCTCCCCAGCCCTCGTCGACCGCCACCTCGACAAGGCCCTCGCCAAGGCCACGGCGACCAGCTGACCTGCGTGCACGTCACGCTGCTGCCTCCGACCTGCACAGGTCGGGGGCAGCGGCGCGTTACGGGCTGACGCGTTGAGCAGCGCGAGCGGCTTGGGCCGGCACCCAGGCTCGGACCTGGCCGGGCTGTACGTAGAGCACGTTCGGGTTGTGACTGTGCGGCCCGTAGCCGCTGGAGGCGTTCACGATCAGGTACGCCCCCGCGGGGACGTGCCAGTTCCAGAACCAGGCGTCCTGCTGCCGCCCGGTGTCGCACCAGGTCACGACAGCTTTGGAGCCACGGCGACCGCGCTGGTAGACCCGTGCCACCTGGAGGAGTTGCCCCTGCCCGGAGCTTCGGTGCTGCTGGAATGCCTGCCACTGCGCCGCGAGGGCAGCCGTGCGCTTGCGGCGTGAACGGACCGTCAACGCGATCGTCACGGCGACGACGAGAGCGACGACCAGAAAGGCCCCGAGGCTGGTGTGCATTGCCGCATCCTGCACCGTTCCATCATCGGGCAGCAATCCTTCCTCGGAGGACCCATCGGCCACTTCACACCCGAAAAGCAAGAAAGCCCGGCACCCCCAACTGGGAGGGTGCCGGACTGCGTTCGTCGAGAAATACGAGCGGGGCGTTAGATGGCCGGCGCGCGCAGGAGGCGTTCCCGGGTGGCCTCGGGCAGCACCCTCCGCAGGACCGGTGCGGTCGAGCTGAGAGACGCGGCGAAGGCGGCGACGAGATCGTGCGGGACGCTCGCGGCGAACGATGCCGCCCACAGACACGGTGCGCCGAGCGCGGGCTCGGCCCACGCCTGCCATCCAGACGGTCCCGTGTCGTCGTCTTCGGCGTACAAGGTCCGCGGGTCGGCGTCCTGGATGAGGGGCGGGACCTCGCCGAGGCTGATGTGCGAGGTGAACGTCGGGTCCGTCGCTGCCGCTTGAGGCTGGTCGATGTCGCGGAGCCATCCGTGGGCGGCGACAGCGTCGAGGACCAACTCGGCTCCGGCGAACGGCACGGCAGGCTGGTCGCTTGCGTCGAGTGCGACGAGGAAGTCGACCACCGCCTCGCCGGGGACGTCGCGGGTGAAGTAGGCGGACCACTGGGCGAGCGGGCTGCTCGCCTCGGCTCGGGCGGAGACCTGCCAAGCGATCGGCAGCTCGCCCAGGTGGAACGGCTCGTCCGCCAGGCCCCACTGGGCCCAGCGTAGGGCGTCGGGACTGATGTGCAGGACGGTGCTGCGCAGGACTTGGCGATCCTCCGGTGCCTCGTCCAACTCATGCCGTCCGCGGACGATCGTCAGGCTCGTCCAGCCCAGGCCGGCGAGCGTGTCAGCGACGACATCGTAGAGGCGCCCATCGTCACCGGCCAGGTGCCGGGGGCCGACCCAGAACGCGGGCTGGCCGCCGCGTGGGGCGGACGAGTGAAGCGGGAACTCGGGGTACAGGGGCGCCTCCAAGGGCTCGGTGCGTATCTAGTTGCCGCCGGCACGGCGGCGGGGGCGGCGCGGGGGGGCCTGGACAGGCCCCTGCCGCGTCAGCTCGATGGCGACCTCCGGTGGCAGGTGGCCGAGCTGTGCGTCCTCGCCCCGCCCTTCAGCGAGGTAGACGACGGTTCGTCCGGTCTCGTCGACCGACTGCAGGACCCGCGCCAAGCGGTGGGCCATCGGGAAGAACGGGTTCATAGCCTGGCGGACCGGAGCATTCCGGTCGCAGCCGGACAGCAGATCGATGAGATTGCCGACGGTCATCTCCGGGGATGTCACGAACAGCCTCCTGGAATGCGGGGAAACGGGTGCGGTGGAGCGGGCGGCCGTTCGGACGGCCAGCTGGCTCACAGGGCGGGCATCACCTGTCGGTGTCCGCCCTGTCACAGGCGGCGTGAGGTCTCCAGCACGCGCGCGACGGCGGCGGCGACGATGTCGGCCGGCGTCTCGGTGTCGAACGACAGGTGATAGCCGCGGACCCCGGCGGTGCCGGTGACGGCGATCTTCCATCCCTCACCGTCCGTGCCGGGACGCCCGAGCGGGAACCAGCCGAGGTAGAACCTGCCGTCCTTGCTGCTGACGTACACGTCCGCGCGGTCATCGACGATCAGATGGAAGTCCTCGGCGGAGAACTGGTCCATAACCAGGGTCGGCTGACCGGGGCCAAGCTGCCACTCCCGCAACCGCAGGGCTTCGACGGTAGTGGAAAAGCCGGTGCCCACAGGGGCTACGGTCACGGGCAATCACCTCTCTGACCTGGGGTTTCTCGCAAGGTCGTCTACGTTGACATGACCTCGCACCCGTTGGCCAGTCTTTCCGCGATCTTTCCTGTCTGCCCCGGGCGAACTGCCCAAGCACCACCTCATGTGGGATCTCAGACGGCGTGGCCAAATCTCGCGGCCGTTGGCCAACCCGTGGCCGACTGGCCACGGATCTGAGACTCCCCAGCCCACTCTGCTCGCTCTTTTGGGTGAAAGTGAAGTAGTGCAGCCACCGTCTGGACAGCCTCTCGGTAGCCCGGCCCCTCTGCCCGGCACACCGCCACCCGTCTGGAGCAGTGGCGCACCTGGTACGCACAGGACCACCTCTCGCTCCAGGACATCGCCGACCACGAAGGAACAAGCGTCTCGACCGTCAGACTCGCATTCCTCAAGAACCCCGTCCCTCTGCGCCCCGCCGAGTCCTATCCGGGCCGCCCAAAGGAAATGATCCTCAGCTGCGAACAAGCCGGCCCGATCGAAGGGAAGGTTTTCGGAAACCCATCCCGGCAGTCGCTCCGTCTCCTAGCCTGTTCTGCGGCGATCACGGGCGAGGCAGCAAAGGTGTAAAGCGTGGTTGGGGGCGACTTACCGGGGACGGGGAAGGCCGACGACCTTGCCGTGGTCCTTTCGATGTCCAAGTTCCGGCTTGCCCACGCGGACGACGATGGCGAGGGCGAGGATCCGGAAGACCCGCCAGAACGATCGGCCTGGCCAGATCTCGATTTCGCCGAGGACCTCGGTGTGCTCGTTGCCCAGCGCTTGTCGGGAGTGCTGGCCGGGCCTCCGGACCACCTGCACAACCCGGATCACTCGACGGTCGCCCGTCGCATGGACCGGTTGCTGAGCGAGATCAGGGAGGGCGGGGACGCGATCGTCCACGTCCTCAGCCATGGCTTCATCCTGCGGAGAGCGCAGGAGCTGTGCATCGTCGCCAAGGACTCCTTGCCTTCGGACCACCGGGACGTCGTCCAGACGGTTTTCGGGATCACACGGTTCCTCACCGACGCGGACCGGTGCTCCGGGCGCATCCTGCTGCTGCTCGATGTCTGCCACAGCGGGGCAGGCATCGATCCGACGACAGACGTCACCTTCCCGGACCGCCGTGCGTTCGTCATCGCCGCCTGCCCGTCCAACAAGCAGGCACGAGGCGGACGCTTCTCCCAGGCGGTCAGCGACGTCCTCAAAGGTCTGGCTCAGGGCCACAGCGAGATCCACCCGAGCGAGCGCTTCGTTCGTCTCACCTGGTTCAAGGACGCGGTCCACAAAAGGGTACGCAAGCTGTGCACGGACGCGGACGAACCGGTACAGGAGGTCGTCTCCAGCGACCTGCACGCACCCGTGACCCAGTTCCTGCCCAACCCGTGGTTCCGCGAGGACCCCGCAGAGGTCCTGGGGTTGAAAAGCTACTGGGCCCTGCAGGAGTTCATCGTCGGCAGTGTGCATCCCTCGCTCGATGTGGATCACTACTTGTCACGCGCGTCCGGGCGCGATACGGCGCAGCAGGCTCAGCCGACCTGCCACTTCTCCGGCCGTGAAGCGGAGTTGGAACAGATCCGCGCCTGGCTTGCGAATGGCGCGGAGGAAGGTGCGACGCTGTGCGTCGTCACCGGGAGCCCTGGGGTCGGCAAGTCCGCGCTGCTGGGCGTCGTGGTCTGCTGTACCCACCCGCAGCTGGCCAAAGAACTCAGGCCGGTCATGAACAGCATCCCGAAGAAGCTCCGTCCCGATCCCCGCTCCCAGGTGGCCGCGGTGCACGCGCGGGGCATGGTCCTGAGCCAGGTTGTCGACGCAGTCGCCGCCCAGCTCGACCTTCCGCTGCCGCCGGAGGGCTGGACCGCTCAGAAACTGGTGGACGCGGTAGCCGGGCTGGCGGAGGAACCTCTGATCGTGGTGGATGCCCTGGACGAAGCCATCGAGAGCGTCCAGATCAGTGTGGAGCTGCTGCTGCCGCTGGCGAACCGGGAGGACCAGGGAGGCGGCCGACGGCGGGCATGCCAGCTCCTGGTGGGTGTGCGCCCCTATTGGGACAAACTTCCCCAGTTGGCCGAGGCTGCTCGCGACGCCCGCCAGTCGCTGGTCGATCTGGACGCCGTCGACCGGGCGGGGCTCAGGGACGCCCTGACCGATTACATCGACGACATGCTCAGTTACACGGACACCTACCTCACCCGCGGAGAGGAGCGGCTCAAGGTCGTGCAGGGCGCGGCTGAGCGGATCGAAAGCCGCGCTGAAGGGGGAGAGTTCCTCGTGGCCCAGCTGTCCGCCCGGTTCCTCGAGGCTGCGGCCCCGATGACCGAAGAAGAGCTCGAGCGCGCGCTCAGCGGACTACCTCTGACCTTCGCCGCCCTGTTGGAGACACAGCTGAGCGAAGAACGTACCCATCCGTGGGCACGCCCGGTCCTCGCGGCCCTGGCCTTCAGCGCGGGCAGCGGAATGCCCGCCGATGCGATCGCCGATGTCGCGCCCGAGTTCCACCCCCAGAAGGCACGGCCGACCCGTGCCGACGTCCGTTCGGCGCTGGACCACGTGGCGTTCTACCTCCGGCACGACGTCGACCCGACGTACGGGACGACGCTCTACCGGCTCTTCCACCAAGAGCTGGTGGACCATCTGCATCGGCACCCGCGCGCCGGATCCGGCCCGTCGGCCGGGTCGCTCGCCGACCGGCCTGAAGGAGGATCGGGTGCAGGCCCGGTGACGGCGTCATGAGCCGGGACGAAGAGGCCGTCTTCCGACGCCTGCTGTCCAGCCTGCCGCGCTACGGGGCCGGCCGGCGCTGGGACCTCGCCGATCCCTACCTGCGACGGCATGCCGCCGAGCACGCGGCCCGGGTGGGTGGCGACCTGCTCGGCGAACTTCTCTCCGACGGCGAGTACCTCGTGAACGCGGACCCGAGGTCCGTCACATCGGCACTCTCCCCCTTCCGGGACGTGTACGGGGGCTTCATCCAGCAGCTGCTCGACGTGTACTGCGCCTCCGTCAGTTGGCATCAACGGGTGGACCCGGGAGCGCGACGTCAGATCCTTGCCCTCGACGCCCTGCGCCTCGGCCACCGGGAACTGGCAGCGAGCATGGAACGTCTGCCAGGCGGCCGCGTACTCCCGTGGCACTGCGTGTGGTCGAGCGCCACCAACGTCTCCCCATCGGCAGGCGCCACCATGACTGGTCACGCCGAGGCCATCACCGCACTGACCGTGACCGAGGTCGCCGGCTGCCTGGTGGCGGCAACGGGCAGCAAAGACCGTACGGCTCGGATCTGGGACCTCACCACCGGCCGGACCCGGCACGTACTGCTTCACGGCTCGCCGGTCACCAGCCTCGCCTCCACCCTTCTCGACGGCCGGCCGATCCTGGTAACCGGCAGCGACCGGATCACCCGGTGGGATCTGTCGACCGGCCATCCGCTGGGCTCGGTGTCCGTGGGATCTCCCGTCAGGCAGCTCGCCCTCAATGACTCCGGTCTGATCGCCATGGCCACCGAGACCTTCCCCTACGTGGCCGACCTGCGTGCAGAATCAGAACCTCCCCGGCCGGTGCGAGCCGCAGGACAGCGGGTCCGGTTCGTGGCCGTCTGCCGCGAAGGGAGCAGCCGCTTCGCGCTGGCCGTCACCGAGGGCAGCTACGTCAGCGCCTTCGCCCTGCCCGGCGGCGAGCTCCGGTACCGGAACGTGCTGCGCCGCAGCGGCGACACTGCGGACCGGATCACCGCCCTCGCCACCCAGGACATCAACGGCCAGTGTGTGGCGCTCGTCGGCCACGAGAGCGGAGCCTGTACGGCCTTCCACGCACACAGCGGCCTGCTCGTCCATTCCCTGCTCCACCCGGCCGTCACCGAGGGTCGGCGGCCCCGCGGGGTGCGCAACGAGGTCGACTCCATCGAAATCCACCCGTCGGCGCATGGCTGGCGGGCTGTCGCGGGCCACCGCGACGGCATGCTGCGCACCTGGGACCTCGGCTCCGGCGGGCTGCTGCGCGAGGAACGCGCACACGCCGGCTCCGTCACGGATCTCGTGACCACCACCGTGAACGGCCGCCGCGTGTTGCTGACCGCCTCGGAGGACGACACGGTCCGTTCCTGGGATGCGGAGACGGGCGAACTGCGGGACGTCCTCGCCGGACACACCAGTGGGGTCACCCGCGTCGCGCCTGCCCTGTCCGGCCTGCCCGGTACCCGTCCAGTGGCGGTGACCGTGTCGAAGGACCGGACCGTGCGCACCTGGGACCTGCGCAACCGCCGGCCGGCCCGGCTTCCAGGCGAACACCCGAACTGGGTCCGCACCCTCGGCCTCCACCGCATCGACGGCCGGCTATACGCCGTCACCTCCTGCCGCGACGCCACCATCCGGGTGCTCGACGCGGACACCGGCGAGAACGTACGGGAGTTCACGGAACCGGACGTGCAGCCCCTCCAGGCCGCCGACGTCCTCACGCAGAGCGGGTTCACCTGGATCGCCGCAGGTGGCGAGGAGGGCCGGCTGCACCTGTGGGAGTACAGCACGCCGGAGCCGAGGGAAAGCACGGGCTCCGGCACCAGCGCAGTCACCGCGCTGGCGATCCTCGCCCGGGACCCGTTCGGGTTCCAGGTGGTCGCAGGCAGGAACGACGGCGCGCTGGCCGTCTGGTACCCGGGCACCGGTGAGGAACCACGGCTGCTCGCCCCGCCCGGGCGTGGCAGAGACGCCGGAGTGTCCGCACTGGCCGTCGCCGCAACCTCACGCGGACCGGTGGTCCTCAGCGGAGCGTACGACGGCACGTGCCGGACGCTGCTCCTGCACAACAGGCGCCTGTTGCACAGCCACCGCTACGGGACACCAGTCAAGGCGGTCGCGATCGGATCGGTCGCCGGTGAGCAGGTCACCGCGGCGGGCGACGACAGTGGTCGGATCACCCTGCACCGCCTGGACGACGGCACTGCACTGCGCACCCTGCTGGGGCATACCGGCCCCGTGCGCTCACTCGCCTTTTCCCGGGTCGGTCACGTGGACGCCCTGGTCTCGGGCAGCTCCGACGGCACCGTCCGCATCTGGGAGCCCTCGACCGGATCCCCGCTCGACCGCATCGACCTCCCGGATTACGTCCAGACCGTCGCCCATGCCGACGGCGTCCTGGCCATCGGCTATGGGCGGGAGGTCTCCGTGTTCGCCCCGTCAAGCCGGCCGACCCAGCCGGAACACCGAGCAGAAGGAAGCCGATGACCCGCATTCTCGCCATCCACGGCGTCAACCAGTATGACCCGGCGCGCACACCAGAAGCGGCCGCCTCCCGCCTCGGCGCGGTCTGGCACCAGGCCCTCAACCGGAAGCTGCCCGTTCCCGTGGATGCCGTGGACATGCGTCTGGTGTACTACGCGGACCTACTGCGTCCTACCGGTCCCGCCGCACAGAGCGCCACTGACGACCTCGACCACTTGTCACCCGAGGCCGCTGACGCCGCGCGCCGATGGGGTGAATTGCACGGCCTCGATCTGAACAAGGCACAGGGCCGGGTCCTGACGCCCGTCCGCTGGGTCGCGGACGCCGTCGCCCAGCGCAAGGGGCTGGACAGCAAACTCGTCCGCAGGTTCGTGGCCTCCTACTTCCCCGAACTCGTCGCCTACCTGCACTCCCCCGCGCGCCAGGCGGTGCAACAGCGGCTGGCGGACGCCATCGCCAAGGAGTCACCCACGGTTCTGATCGCCCACTCGCTGGGCTCGGTCGTCGCCTACGACACGCTCTGGCAGCACGCCCACAAGGTCGACGTGCTGCTCACCATCGGGTCGCCGCTGGCAATGCCGGACATCGTCTTCCCGCACCTCCAGCACACACCCAGGTCCGGCAAGGGAGTACGGCCGCACACGGTGGGCCACTGGATCAATATCGCCGACCCCGGAGATCTGGTCGCCATTCCTCAGCCCCTCACCCACCACTTCGACGCCGTCGACTCGAACGTGTCGTCGGGCATCGGTGCTTTCAGCTTCCACAAGGCCGCCTCCTACCTCAAGTGCTCCGCCACAGCCAAGGCGCTCGCTCCGTTCCTCGGATAACGCCTTCTCGCTAACGGGTCGTACCGGTGCCCGGCCATCGGAGCGTGCCACTAGCCCGGACGCCCGGATCCGTGGGCAGGGTGCCGAGCGATGATCGACACCCTGCCGTATCGGCGTAAGGACCTTGTCACCGGGGGTTGGCTACCTCACAGCCTCCGCAAGCGTCGGCTGACATAGGGTCGGTTGGATCGAGTCCGAAGTCACCGCCGGAGTCTGCTGCCGTCTGCACTCAGGAAATGGCCGCCCTCGTGAGACGCAACTTCCATGCCACGGGAGACAACTAGCAGAGCGCCAGGTCAGCGAGCAGTCCCATGGCATGAGCCGCGAGACCCTACACGAACCTGTTGGGTCTTACGGCTGATGTCCTAATCGCACGAGCCGTGTCGTACCGATGTCGTATACGACATCGCCGTGAGACTAGCGCGTGGGTGGGTGTTGCTGCCCCGGGTGTGTGGTGCTCGTCGAGCTCCGGTTGGACTCGACGTGTTTCAGTGGTCCATCCGTCTGTGGTGACGGATCTTGTTGCCGTTCCTCTGTGGGCTAATCAGCCCACTCCATGGCTTGGGCGGCGCACAGAGCCGGCGAGCACGAGATATACGGAGGTACCAGTGAAGGCAATCGTCGCGACGGATCCGGCCGCGGAAGCAGCCGGGATCACACTCGCGGAGCGGCCTGAGCCGACGCCGGCGATCAACGACGTCGTCGTTGAAGTCCATGCGTCGGGCTTCGTCCCCGCGGAGTGGGAGTGGCCCTCGACGTGGGTCGATCGCGCCGGTCGCGATCGAGCCCAGGCGATCATCGGCCACGAGTTCGCCGGAGTGGTCACCTCCCTCGGCTACGGCACGACGGGGCTCTCGCTGGGACAGCGGGTGTTCGGGATCACGGACTGGCACCGCGATGGAACCCTGGCCGAGTACGCGGCCGTGGAGGCACGCAACCTGGCGCCGCTGCCGGGGAACGTCGACTTCACGGTGGGTGCGAGCCTGCCGATCTCCGGCCTGACCGCGTGGCAAGGTCTGTTCCAGCACGGTCGTCTTCAGGCGGGGCAGAGCGTCCTCGCACACGGCGCCGCCGGCGCAGTCGGGTCCGTGGTTACGCAGCTCGCCCGGGAGTTCGGCGCCTACGTCATCGGTACCGGGCGGGCGGCGGACCGCCAGGCGGCGCTCGACTTCGGCGCGAACGAGTTCCTCGACCTCGCCACCGAGGATCTCGACGACATCGGCGGGGTCGACGTGGTCTTCGATGTCATCGGCGCTGACATCCAAAGGCGCTCGGCGAGAATCATCCGGCCTGGCGGGACGCTGGTGTCGGTGGTCGGGCCTGTTGAGGCTCGCCCTGTCGACGGCTTGGCGGTCGACTTCGTCGTCGAGTCCGTTCCGAGTCAGCTGGTGGAGATCGTCGACCGGGTGCGGGACGGGCGCCTTCGCACGCACATCGGAACCGTCGCGACCCTCGACGACGCCGTCCCTGCGCTCAACCCGACCGAGCGGCGCAAGGGCAAGACCGTCATTCGCGTGCGCCCCTGAGCGCCCTGGAATGGGCCAGCAGCGGTGGTGGGCTGGACGACCGCTGACCTGCCCGGTGTCGGACGAGGAAATGCCACGGACTTGAGACTGATCATGGTGACACGGCCGTGAGACAACCAAGAAAGCCCAGGTCGCAAAAGATCGACATGTCGGACGCGGCGAGATCCGACACCTCAGACGAGGGTCATACCGACGTCCGGCGCACCCCGCCGGGGTTCCACAGATGGCTCGGTACCCAACACCGGGTGCGGTCCGGGACCGTGCCAGAGTGATCCGCATGATCCCCGCACACGTCCCCGACGAGCCGCCCTTGACCTACGCCGACAGCTTCGACATACCGGTCCTGTTCCGTAACGGGCCCGCGAAGAAGCCCCGACGGCAGTGGCGGACGGCCCAGCACAAGGCGTGGACCGCCTCGGACGGATTCCCGGCCGCCGACGGCTGGTACGCGCCGACCACCACGTGGCGGGAGATCATCAAGGCCGCCACCGAAGTCGGCCGCGACGTCACCCCGCACCTGCAGAACCAGCCGCGCTACGCCCACGGGGAACTCGTCGCCCGAGTCTCCCCGCTGTACGCGTACCTCGGCGCGCACCCCGTGACGCCCCGGCACCCCGTGGACGGCGCGAGGGGCCGGCGCCTGACCTGGAACCCGGTCTACGCGCACGGCACCGAGCGCAGTGCCAAGGTCGCCGCCGGCTACCGGCTGGGCATGACGATGACCGAGTGGGCCTGCCGCTCGCTGCTGGGCCTCGGCCAGACCGAGCACCTCGAACTCGGCGGCCCCATCCCCGCCCTGCTCAAGACGTTCAAGGACCCGAAGAAGAAGCTGCCCGACCTGTGGGGACATCACGAGACAGAGCAGCTGTACTGGCTGATTGAGGCCAAGGGCGGCGACGTGGGGCTCAAGAAGCTCCGCGAGGGGTGGGAGCAGCTCGCGGCCGGCAGCAAGGTCCTCGGCGCGTACGGGCACCGCACCGTCCTGGTCGGAGCATCCGTGAGGCCGGACGACGACCTGTTCCTCACGATCGACCACGACCTCCACCCCGGCCAGCCGCCGCTCGCCCCTGCCGGATCCGATACCGACGACGAAGCGGCGGGCCCGGGAAACCTGGAAGACCGCCTCGGCGACAGCGACGACGCACTCATCGGCGCCGCCCGCGCCCAGATGCTGGCCTACCTGGCACTGCGCTCGGCTCCCGCGGCGCAGCTGCGCACCGTACCCGTTGCCGCCGACCGCGCCTCCCGCCGCCGGCGCTCCGGGCTGACCACCCCCCTGGAAGACGACAGCCTCACTCTCGCCATGCGAGCCGACGCCCGCGGAGCAGCGGCCGACACCGAACAGCACGCCTTGCGCGCCGGAATCCGTGCCATGGGCCTCGACGACTTCCTGAGCTGCCGCATCCCCGGCACGGAGGTCCACCTCGGCATGTCCCGAAAGCTGTTCGCCGCCTGCGAGCGCCTTCACGAGGAAGACCTCGCCATCGCCCAGCGCACCCCAGGACTGCGCGCCGAGGACCAGCCGCCCGCCGACCTGGAACTCAGCGACGAAGCCCAGGAAGAACAGCGACTCACCCAGCGGCGCATCTTCCGAGAACAACAGGAGAAAGCCCGCCCACGGCTGCGTCCTCTGCTCCGCGACGCCTACGAACAAGGGGCAGCAAGCGACTGGAGCGACCTCCTCCGTCGTCCCCAGGAGCCGGCACTCGACCTGGAGGGCGACGCAAGCCTGCTCGAAGCAGCGACGCCGGAAACCTACGTAGCCGTCAGCCGCTACGACGTGCCCCCCGCACGCCTCTAGCTCTCCCATCACGACGACCGTGGCGAAGGGCTACCTGGTCTAGCGGCTCACCTGCAAGGATGCGCCAGAAATCGAACACGTGATGCAATAGCTTGTATGCGCTGCTCTGCTATCCCCGAGGACTTGGTCGCCGCACAGTGTGCGTGGGAGCGGACCTATCGGAGCCTTGCCGATCCGGCCAACCGGCAGCGGACGACAGCTCTCCGCCGCCGCCTGCTGGAGTTGTCGGTCCAGGTGTGGTGGCATCCCTACTGGCAGCAGGCCGGCACCGGGCAACGGGCAGCGCTGCGCTCCTCGGCCCGAGAGCTGGAACCAGGGCCCCGGTAGGTGAACGGCCCGCGCAGTGACCGGCGAGCGGCCGGACCCACTCCGGCCGCCATATCGCTCACGCTGCCCGATGGGCAAACCGTGCGGGTCCGCCTCCACGCCCGCCAGGAGGTCGCTGGCCCCCGTCCGTGGCGTTATCTCGTAGGCGTCCCCTCCTGGATCGCGCGGCCGGACGGGGTCGAGGCGGCCGAGTACACCGTCTGGGTGACCGACCGGCAGCTGACCCCCATCGAAGGAGTGGAACTGTCCGGCGTGCCGACCCGGCGTCTGCCCGGCCCTCCACCACAGCCGGCCCCCGGCTGGGTAGTACGTCCCGCCCCCGAGCGCCGGGGGCGGACGGTCGTGCACGACGCCGCATGCCGCCTCGCCTCGGGCGGCGGAACGGAGTTGGGCACGCAGGAAGCCGTGGACGCTCTGATGCGAGACGGCGCTCGGGCCTGCACCGACTGTGACGCGGCGGCGGTACTGGTCCCGGCGCTCGAACTCGGCCAAGGGCACGGATAGCGCAGCGACGGTCGCTACCCTCTGCCTCCTATGGAGATCCCGGAGCCCGCCGGCCCGCCCTACCTCGATCCCGACCGAGGAGATCTGCAGCGACCGGTCTGCGGAATCTGCCCGGCCACCCGTTACCCACGAGAGCAGTTCGTCGTCTACAGCAGGCCCTCCTGGGCATGCCCCTTCAACCCGGCGGACGGGCACCGCTACACCCGCGACGAGGGAGTTCCGGCCTGCGTGCACCCGGGCAAAATCAATCTGGAGCCCGACAGGATCGCACCGCCTCCGAAGACACTGGTGGACCAAGAGGAGACACCGGCTCGCCGCCGGGGGTGGCGGCCTCCCTGGTGGGCTCGCCTCACGCGCCAGCAAGGCCGGTCATGAAGCGTCGGTCCGCCAGGAGGCGCCAAGATCGGCAAGGTGCCCGCGGAGTGCACCGCGCTGCTCCTCCAAGTCCTGCGAGGCCGGCGACAGGAGATAGATGTTGTCCCGGTAGGGGCGGAAGCCCAGGCGCTCCCACCCCTGGGCGATCCTGGCGTTCACACGGTCCCATTCGGCCTTGTCGGTGATGCCGGGCGAGCACGCGACGGCCCGGCAGCCGGCCATGAGCCGGGGGATCGCCTCACACGCGAGTACGGCCGCCAAGCCGTGCCCGCGCCAGGGGGGATCCAGTGTCACGCGGTCCATGACGAGCAGCGCCGAGCCGACGTACTCCAGACGTTCGCTGACTTCGTCGGTGAAGGTGCCAGTGTCGGGATCGAGGATGGCCTGGGCGGTCTCGTACGGCTCCTCGGACTCCTCCTCCATGGGGGTCTGTGTAGCGAACGGCCTTGTCTCACATTCGGTGGTAACAGGCGGCGATAATGGTTACCTGTAGCGATTTGCCCAGCTCAACTGCCTGTCGACATCTGGACGATGAGCTCGCCACAGGCAGGGAAGCGAGGTCGCGGGCGGCCACCCGTGCGGTTCGACTAGGTGTTCTTCCCATGACTTTCAGTTACCACCGCAAGTGAGACAGGGCCTAGCGAACGGTGGAACTCGGTCGGTTTTGTTCAGCGGCGTCCGGCGGTGAGCCGGCCGTCGAAGGTGATGTCGAAGGCTTGGAGTGCGGCCTTCCAGCGCATGGTCCAGCGCTTGCGTCCGGTGCCGGTCGGGTCCAGGCTCATGACGGCCAGGTAGACGCACTTGAGGGCGGCCTGGTCGGTGGGGAAGTGCCCCCGGGCCCGGACGGCCTTGCGGATCCGCGCGTTGATGCTCTCGATCGCGTTCGTGGTGCAGACGATCTTGCGGATCTCCGTCGAACTGGAGGAAGGGCACGAACTCCGCCCAGGCCGCCTCCCAGAGCCGCACGATCGCCGGATACTTCCCGCCCCAGGCATCGGTGAACTCCACGAACCGCTCCAGCGCGGCGTCCTCGGTCGCGCGGTGTAGACGGGCCTGAGCGCCTTCGCGATCTTCTCCCAGTCCTGCCGGGCCGCGTAACGGAAGCTGTTCCGCAGCAGGTGAACAACGCAGGTCTGGACGATCGTCGCAGGCCAGACGGGTATTCACGGCGTCCGGGAGACCAGTCAGGCCGTCGCAGACCAGCATCAGGACATCAGCCGCGCCGCGATTCTTGATCTCGGTCAGGACCTGGAGCCAGTACTTCGCACCTTCACCACCGTCGCCGATCCACAGACCCAGAATGTCCCGGTGCCCCTCGGCAGTGACCGCCACCGCCATGTAGACGGGCCGGTTGGCGACCTGCCCGTCCCTGACCTTCACGTTCACGCAGTCGATGAAGACGACCGGGTAGACGCTGTCCAGCGGACGGTTCTGCCATTCCGTCATGCCGGCCATCACACTGTCGGTGATCGTGGAGACCGTGGACTTGGAGATCTCCGCGCCGTACACCTCGGCGAGATGCGCAGAGATCTCCCCGTGCGTCAGCCCCTTCGCCGACAGCGACAGGACCATCTCATCCACCCCGCCCAGACGACGCTGACGCTTCTTGACCAGCTGCGGCTCGAACGACCCCGCCCGGTCCCGCGGCACCGTGATCTCGACCGGCCCCGACTCGGTGATCACCGTCTTGGACCGGTGGCCGTTGCGGTAGTTCTCCCGACCGCCCTCGGCCCGCTCACCTGGCTCGTGCCCCAGATGATCAGTGAGCTCACCCTCCAGCGCGGACTCCAGCACCCGCTTGGTCAGCTGCTGCAGCAGGCCGCCATCCCCGGTGAGCTTCACGCCACCGGCCTGAGCCCGGGCCACCAGCTCGGCGATCAGCCCGTCATCCACGGTGCTCGCCCCACTCACAGCGGCCTTCCCGGCCTCGGTGCCACTCGTCACGTCAGTCATCAACTGTCGCTTCCAGCTCGGGAGTTACACCGCTCACCGTACAGACCCTCGTTCAGCGCAAGGTCCTCTCACCCAACGACTTCACCGACCTCACCGAGGTCAGGGACCGGCTCCGAGCCTTCGAAGACCGCTACAACGCCACAGCACAACCGTTCCAGTGGAAGTTCACCACCTCCGACCTGGACGATCTGCTGGCCAGACTCGACCGGCACACCGCCGATCACCAGGGAGAATCCTCCGCCGCGCCAGCTACATGATCAACCCCCGAAGGACTTCCGGAGCCGACCACTAAGCCCACCGCCGCGCGCGAAGGCGCATCACCGGACCCGTGGGTTCGGTGCGTTGACACTTTCAGTTCGTACCGTCTTGGAGACGTTCCTTCATGTCTGCCGTCAAGCGGATCACTGCTGCCCTGGGCTCGGACGTAGTCGGCGGCCTGCTGCTGATCGGCGCCACCGCGGTGGCGCTGACGTGGGCCAACTCGCCCCTGTGCCTCTCGTATGAGGCGCTGCGCTCCTTCACATTCGGCCCCGCCGCGCTGCACCTGGACCTGGACCTGCCGCTTGAGACCTGGGCCGCGGACGGGCTGCTGGCCGTCTTCTTCTTCATCGTCGGCAACGAGCTGAAGCAGGAACTCGTGCACGGCGAGCTGCGCGTTCCGCGCCGGGCGGCACTGCCGATCGTTGCCGCGCTCGGCGGCGCATTGGTCCAGGCCGCGGTGTTCCTCGCCGCGAACGCCACCACGTCCGGGGAGGAGCTGGGCGGGTGGGGCATTCCCATGGTGACCGATCCGGCCTTCGCCGTGGCGTTCCTTGCGGTGGTCGGCCGGCACCTGCCCGCCCGCTGCGCACGTTTCTGCTGACGCTGGCGACGGTGGACGACGTGTGCGCCGTCCTGGTGTCGCCGCCCGCCGCACTGGCACCGTGAACGTACCCGGTGCACCCTGGGAGTGGGCATCTCCCGCGCCTGGAGCCACAGGCGTGTGCCGCTCTGCCGAGGGGAGGAGGCGTGATGTCCTCATCGGCCGGCTGGGGCCGGCTGACGATCTACCTCGATGAAGCACGGCAGTGGCGGGGTCGGTCACTGGTCGAGGAGGTCGTGCGCCGTGCTTGGGAAGGCAAGCTGCGGGGGGCGAGCGTGCGCCGTGGTATTGCAGGATTCGGCGATGCTGGCACCGTACGCAGGGAGAGTGTGCTCGCGCTTGTTCAGCATCTCCCGGCCGAGATCGTCCTCGTCGACGACATGGTCATCCTGCAGACCTTCTTGACACGCCTGGACCGTATGCAGGCGGTTCTGCTGGCGACCCTCCAACCGGTTGAGGTCGTCGATATCTCCGCCGTGGCCAGCCACGATGCGCACGAGTGGTGAACACCCCCGCCGATACGGCCATCCGCCCCACCCCGGCGATCCTCCCCGCAAAGGAAGCGCGCGATGACCCCACACCTTCCCCGCCACCACCACGGGGACGACGACCTCCCTCCGCGCGCGCCCCGTGCGCCCCTCAAAGGCCCGGTCCTGCGCATGACAGTTTTCCTCGGCGAGTGGGACCAATACCACCACAAGCCGGCCTATACCGAGATCGTCCACCGCGCGCACCGCGCCGGGCTCGCCGGCGCCAGCGTCTTCCGCGGCTTCGAGGGCTTCGGTGCCTCCTCGCTCGTGCACACCACCAGCCTGCTCGACCTCGCCGAAGACCTCCCCCTGACCGTCGTGGTTATCGACGAGGAGGACCGCGTGCGTGCTTTCCTCCCACAGGTCCGCGACGTCGCCCCCCAGTCGCTGGTCACCCTGGAGCCGCTGCAGGCGGTCTGCCACGTCACCGGCTTGCCTCGACCTGCCGCCGGAGAGGAGAGGCGCTGATGCCCGTCCTGATGGTCTTTCTGGGCGGCATGATCGGCGCCCCGCTGCGGTATCTCACCGACAAGGCTGTTCAGGCCCGCCACGACAGCGTATTTGTGTAGCAGCCAGCCCGGCCGGATGGTCCCGCCGATGACGAACGCGTAACCCCTCACATCGACGGGGTGCCGGTCACCGCCCGTTCCGACAAGCAGGACGTCCCACCTGCAGCAAGATCTACGGGCACGGGACTCCGGCCCGGCGTAGTCGGATCGAAAAGCTGGACGCCCGAGTCGAGGACGCCGCATACGTCGGCTGGAGCGGTCCGCGCCCTCCACGGGGGTGCCCCGTCTTGTTCGAATGTCCCTCCCGGGCGGCAGAACGAGCAGACAGGTAATTCCCGGTGAGATCACCCGCCTGCCCTGTCCCAGGTCGTGTTGCCGCTGAGTGAGCTTTGGGGCGTGACCGTCCTGCTCTTCGTTGTTTGCGAGACGGGCTGCGGGTCTGGCGGCCAGCACGGCGGTTGGTCAATGCATAGCGACGGGCATGATGCCGCGCATCCCCAGGAGCGAGGTTTAGGCTGGTCGTACGGCATCGGTGGGGTCGCAGGAGATGGTGCCCGAAGGGCGGCAGTAACGCGACGACGGTCCTTGCTCACCCGGAGCAGGGGCGGGTGCACGGTGATCGGTGTGCAGAGGCGCGCGGGGCGTAGCGGTTTGAGGAGTGTGGCCGGAGGGCCGAGGACGGTTGCCGGGCCGGCCGAGCGGGCTACGGCAGCCGAGGAGGCGCAACTGCGGCGTGAAGCGCGCCGCCGGGAGTTCGCGGTGTTCTCCGTGATCGCCGTAGGTGGGGCGGTAGGGGCGGGCGCCCGCTACGAGGCGGGTCAGATGTGGCCCATCGGTAGCAGCGCGTTTCCGTGGACGACGCTGGGTGTCAACGCCGTTGGCTGCCTGATCATCGGCGTTTTTCTGGTGGCGGTCACCGAGGTGTGGTCGGCGCACTATCTGCTGCGGCCGTTCTTCGGCACTGGGGTGCTGGGCGGATTCACCACCTTCTCCACGTACTGCGCCGACATCGAGCGCCTGGTCTCACAGGAACGGGCCGGTATTGCGCTGGCCTACCTGGCGGTAACCGTCATGGCCGCCATGGCCGCGGTGACGATCGGCGTGGCAGCCGCGCGCCGTGCCATGACCGGAAGGATGCAGTAATGAAGCTCATGGGTCGCGCACTGCGGATGACGGTCTACGTAGACGACACCGACACCTGGCATCACAGGCCGCTGTACACGGAGATCGTGCATCGTGCTCACGCGGCGGGACTGGCCGGGGCGTCGGTCTTCCGCGGGGTGGAGGGGTTCGGGGCGTCCTCGATCGTGCATACCACCCGGTTGTTGTCGATGGCGGACGACCTGCCGACTGCGGTCGTCATCGTGGACGAGGAGGACCGGATCCGTGGCTTCCTGCCGCAGCTGGACGAACTGGCCATCGAGGGCCTGGTCACCCTGGAAGAGGTCCAGGTGGTGCACTATGTGGGGCGGGAGGCCGTGAGCCGATGAGGCTCTTGCTGGTGCTGCTCGGTGGCGCCATTGGTGCCCCGCTGCGGTATCTGACAGACCGCACGGTCCAGGCGCACCACGACACCGTCTTTCCCTGGGGCACTTTCGCCGTCAACATCACCGGCTCGGTGATTCTCGGGGTGCTGACGGGGGCAGCGCTGTCCGGCTCCGCGTCGAAGGAGGTGCAGCTGTTCCTGGGGACGGGGCTGTGCGGGGCGCTGACCACGTACTCGACGTTCTCCTACGAAACGCTGAGCCTGGCCGCGGCCGGCGCGAGGTTCCTGGCGTTCGTCAACGTGGCGGCCTCGGTCATCGCGGGGCTCGGAGCGGTGTTCATCGGCTTGGCCGTGGCCAAGGCCGTGTTCGGATAGGCCCCGCCCGCGCCATCCGGACACCGGTGGGGACACCGTTCGCTCCGTCAGCGCCGCCCCCGTCAGACGGCGTCTGCGTGCGTCTGGCCGATGCAGACAACCTCGACCTCTTCGACGATCACCAGGCCCTCGGTGACCAGTTCCTTCACCGTGGGCAGGAAGCGCCGGATGCGTTCCTCTTCGTCGACGATGACGATCGCGAGGGGAAGATCCTGCTTGACCGACCACAGCCGGTAGCCGTGGATGACTGTGGATGCCCCGTAGCCCTCCACTCCGCGGAAGACGGACGCGCCGGCCAGTCCGGCCTGGTGGGCCCGGTGCACGATCTCCGCAACCAGCGGCTTGTGCCTCCAGGTGTCGCATTCCTCGATGAACACCGTCAGCTGCAGGGCCCTGTCAATTAGCCTCATGGTGTCCTCCTGGCCGCACGCGGTGCGTGCCGCGCCGCACCCCGCACCGCCGCGGTGAAACCAGCCGTGAACGTCAGACCGCCCGAGGCCGGGTACCCGACGTTGTCCATGGAGAGAGAACCTGCGCGCCGCATGTCCACGGCGCCGCGCATGCGTGAGCCGATCAGCCTGGAGACCGGTGTACCCCGTGACCTGCGGCTTACTGCCTTTCATGCCGTAACCCTCCTACTCGTGTGGGCCCACAGACGGGCAGACCAAGTTTCACGAGTAGGGACTGTTGGCGGCACCGAAGGTGCCGCGGTTCGGGTACGGCGAGCCCCACCGCCGCGCGACCGCCGCTGACAGGACAGAGGCGCCGCTTACAATGAAGGCTACTCCCGCAGACGACCGGCGGCCGATCACCACATCCCGTGCAGCCCCGGCCCCCAGCACCGCGGCCCCGGGCGCGGCCAAAACCCGCAGGGCCGGGTATCCCTGGCCGGGGGCCGCACCGCCTTGCCGACCCGCTCGGCGATCACCAGCGCGCATGCCGCCCGCAAGACGCCGACCAGACTGAGCACCTGCACGGTGACCACCGTCAAGGCGTACCGGCGAGTCAGGCCCCAAAAGCGCCGGGTACGGTCCACCAACGGCCCCTATACCAGCCGCAGCCCCAGCGCAGCGGCATCACCCGCGCCGGTCATCACCCGACCACAATCGCCGACGCACCCAGCGACGCCAGCAGCGGACCCGTCACCGAACGGGCGCCCTCGTACACGAAGTCCGCCCGGCTCCCGTGCCGAATCACACCAAGATCCGCCATCCCCACCCCGACGCCGGCCGCCCGGACGGCGTGTACGAATCATCCCCACACCGCCTGCGCCACCGCCGCACCGACGAACACCGCTCCCAGGCCGGCCACCACATTGGCGACCACGTTGGCGGCGGCGAAGAACCGCGCACCGTCCTCGGCCAGCCGCAGCGTCTCGTACGAGAACGTCGAATACGTCGTCAGCGCCCCACAGAACCCTGTGCCCAGCACCAGTTGCACCTGCGGCGACGCCGCACCCGCCGTCACCGCCCCCGTCACCAGGCCCGGCACCAGACAGCCCGCCACGTTCACCGCGAACGTGCCCCACGGAAAGACGGTGTCATGGCGGGCCTGCACCGCCCGGTCGGTCAGATAACGCAACGGCGCGCCAACCACCGCACCGGCAATCACTAACAGCCAGTTCACCGCGCCTCCCCCTCCCCGCCTATGTACCGGCTTACCTCGACGCCGTCGTTCTCCGCCCCGCCTGCCAGCCGTGTCATCGCCCGGCCCTCCCACCGACCACGCGGCGCGTCACCGACGCCCCGGCCCACACCCCCGCCAACGCCGCCAACAGCGTCAGCCCCAGGTACGCCAGCCCCGCACCGGCACGCCCGCCGTTGACCAGCCGCTGAATGTCCACGGCGTACGTCGAGAAAGTAGTGAACCCGGCCAGCACTCCGGTACCGAAGAACGACCGCACCAGCCGGGGCGCGTCCCACACCTGGGTGATCACCACCATGAACACCCCGATCACCGCGCACCCCACAGCGTTCACCGCCAGCGTCGTCCACGGGAACGCCACCGGCGCGAGCGGCCACAGCAGCCCCACCCCGTACCGGGCTGACGCTCCGATGGCACCGCCGAACGCCACCACGCGGATGACCGGCCACTGCCCCCGCCACGGCGCACCTTGCCGCAGGGACTGCTCATCAAGATCGGGATCAATAGACGAGTCCACCACCGATGACTGCCGCCACTCAGTCTCCATACCCGCGTCTCCTACTCGCCGGGCACCCGGCATCCGGGCGCACACCATCGCAAGTAGGGACCGTTGGCGGCATCCTCGCCGCAGTTCGCGTACGGCGGGCCCCACCACCGCGCGGCACCCCACAGGCACCGCATGCCGCCAGAGTACCGGACCCGCCCGCTGCCGCTACCGCCCGCGCAGGGCGCGGCTACGGCATGCTCACCGCAGCGACATGCCCACGCCACACGCCTTTCCCCTCCGCCGGCCAGCGAGCCAGTCCGCATCCATTCGTCTCGGTCGCAGCGGGGCTATGGGTCAAACGCCGTGGTGGCGAAACCGAAGCATAAGAGAGTTCACGTGGCGAGCTTGGCGAGTTCCTTGCAGCAGGTCAGCACGGCGGCGAGGCCGAGGAAGGCGAGGAAGTGGCTGCCTTTGCGGTCGTACCGGACGGTGAGGCGGCGGTAGCCGAACAGCCAGGAGATGGACCTCTCGATCTTCCAGCGGTGGCGTCCGAGTCGTTCGGTGGACTCGGACGCCTGGGCGGGCGATCCGGATGATGACGCGTTTGCACAGCCAGGACAAGGTGTCGGCGGAGTGGTACGCCTTGTCGGCCCGGAGCTTGGCGGGGCGCCTGCGGCGCGATCCGCGCCGGCCCACGCAGGCGATGCCCTTGGCGCAACTGAAGCACGGCGAAGGCAGAGAGAAGCAACACCACTGTTGCAACGCTCCCGGACTGGCTGCCCAATTGAACTGGGCATTTAAGCCGCAAAGACAAGCACTCGATGCGTAAGAGATGGCGGGATAAAGTAGGCGTTGCGGCCTCGGTCCAGGTGCACCCGGTAGAACGTCATGGATCCGACGAGGTCCTCGACCGTGCGGAGTGGGGCGTCGGAGGCCGCCTACGCGCTGGGGGCGACCGGCTCGCGCTCCGCGGCGCGGGTGCGTCGGCGGTGCAGGATGGCTACGTTCCAGCGTTCCAGCGTGTCGGCCTGCGGGGTGTCCCGGAGCTCGTCGTCGTAGGAGATGCGCAGGTGTAGCTCGGAGGGATCGCCGGGGAGCGAGGAGGGGTCGATCACGGCGGCAGCGTAACGAGGGCCACCGTGTTCGTGGACGACAGAGCCCCCGGATTCCAGGTTGTGGAATCCGGGGGCTCTGCGTGATGGAACCGGGTGGAGTGCGGGTCAGACCTCGGTGGAGCTGCCTGTGGGGCTGTGCGTGCGCGTGCGGCGTGCCAGGAGCAGAGCGCCTCCGCCAGCTGTGATCAACACGGCTGCGCCGCCGATCAGCCACGGTGTGGCGTCGGCTCCGGTGTGAGCGAGGGAACCTGCCGGCGCCTTCGGCGTGGATTCGCCGGACGAGGCCGCAGCGACGGATGAGGAGTCGCGCTCCGATGTGTCGCTGCCCGCGGCAGACGACGCGGTGCCTCCGGTACCGCTGCTTGACCCATCCGGACTCGACGGGGAGTCGGTGGGCTGGTGCGTCGGCTTGTCCGAAGGATCGGGCTTCGGGACGGTGGCCGTCTTGGCGTTGGTGACGGTCACGGTCACCGGGGCTCCGGGACCTGCGGTGAACGTCTTCTTCGGCTTGTAGAGGCCGTAGCCAGCGGGGGCCTTGATCTCCTTGACCCAGAACTGCATCCTGCGGCTCGACACGGGCAGTTCACCCGAGGCCGTGCCCTTGGCGCCGGTGGTCAGGGTGAGCAGCGTGGAGGTGCCGGTGCCGATGTTCACGGTCGCGCCGGGCAGGAGCTTGCCGGTCTTGTCGTCCTTGGCCTGCAGGAGGACCTTGGCTGCCTTGAACGGGTCGGTGATCGTCAGCCGGGTGGTGTTGCCGGGGGTGACGATGACGTCTTGGTCGGCGACGGCCTCGTGGAGCGGGCTGCCGGTGGCCGTCTGCTTGAGCCGGTAGATGCCCGGCGCGAGGTCGGGGAAGGTCAGCTTCCCTTGGGCGTCGCTCTGTCCGCGTCCGGCTTCCTGGCCGGCGGAGTCGAGCAGCAGGAACACGGCGCCGGGCAGGACGCCTCCGGCCGTGTCCTTCGCGGTGATCTCGACGCTGCCCGCGTCCGGGGCTGGTGTCTCGGCAGGCTCGGCTGAGGCCGAGGGGGCCGGTTCGGAGGGCTGGGCGCTCGCGGCCGGCGCCCAGATGAGGGTGCTGGCCACCGCGACGGTGACGGCGGCGGATCGGACAAAGCACACGGGCACGGGGAAGAGAACTCCTCGGATCTGGAAGCAGGACAGGTCAGCGGGTCCGGCCAGGGGCCGGGGCGGGAAGCGGCGGAGCGACGGGCGTGTTGCCGTGCGGAGGCTTCGTGGTCGGGGTGGCGATGTAGAGGGCGCGTCGGGTCTGGACGGGGACGTCCTGGACGGTGCGGTGCAGTGGCTCGGTGGAGATGAGCGAGGCGGTGAAGGCCGCGACGAGCGTGGTGGGCGCCCGGAAGGAGAAGTCCGCCTTCCAGTGCGGTTCGTCTGGATGGCCGCCCCAGGCTCGCCAGGCCGGCCCGCTGGAGCCGCTGATGGCGTAGCGGTGGCGCACGCCGCCGAGTCCATCCTGGCTGAGGAAGGTCTGCGTGCCGTCGGTCTTGACGTCGTGGCTCCAGCCGCGGGTGAACAGCGGCACGTACACCTCCTGCGCCGCCGTATCGTCCTGGAACAGCCGGTCCTGGTCGCTGTGCAGGTCTTCGAGGTAGAGGTCGAGCAGTTCGGTGTGGACGTCGTGGACCAGTTCGACGGGGGTGGCGGCGTCGAAGTTGATCCACCAGTCCGCAGGGGTGAACGGGGTCCGGTGCGCGGTGATCACCCACGTGCCCTTGCCGCGCTTCTCGGGCTGGGGGTCGTAGATGGTCTGCAGGCGCAGGCACGGGCTGAACGCGGCAGCCGGACCGTGATCGGCCTGGGCGAACGGCCAGCCCTCGTCGTAGGGGAAGTCCCACGTGGTGCGAGGGTCGACGGCGCCGGGCCCGGCCAGATGACGGGGAAGGACCTGCACCGGCTGGGCCGGTTCGAGGTTCTCGAAGGGGTGGGTCATCACGGGCGGGGACTCCTGCTGAAGGGTGCGGAACGGCTGGGTAGGCGGTGGGGGCCCGGCTCAGCGGGCATGGGTGCCGTTGCGGGTGACCGGCGCGGCGGGCGCCGGTTGCGCGGTCCGGCCTGCGGCGCGGCCCGGGGTGGATGTGTTCCAGGCGCCGGGGAACCAGACGGCGGTGTACTGCTCGATGGCGTCGCGTAGCCCGGTGGTGACGGCTCCGTCCCACGGAGGCCGCTTCCGGCGGTGGTACTTGTCGATCACTCCGTATCCCTGTGTGTTGGGACGGGTGTTGTTGGCTTCGTCGCGGCGGTGGAATGTGCCGTGGTCCAGGAAGCTGAGTGCCACCGCGTCGATCTCCCCGCGGTCCCGGTGGGCGATCGCCGCCCGCAGCCCGCCGTAGGTGTCCGCCTGGATGGTGCGGGTGAATTCGATCCGCAGCCGCAGTGGTGTGCCGGGGGCGGGGGCGGCGAAGTAGGTGTTGCCCACCACGGCGTGGTCGGGGAACGGGAGGCAAAGCTCTGCGAAGAACTCGGGTGCCTGCAGGAACAAGAAGGGGCTCCGGTCGAGGTCGAGCTGGTGTTACCGGCGAGGGCCGGGCAGCGCGGGCTGGCTGGTGGTGCTCCAGCGCGGGACGCTGGCGGCGGGAAGCGCGGCCGGGCGGTGGGAGGCAATGCGCCGGACGTCGAGGGGGGTCGGGATCGACGGGCCGGTCGGGAGGATGGGGGTGAGCTGGGCCAGACCGTCGGCGTAGGTGTGGGTTTCCTGTCTCCACCGGGGCAGGGGGGCGGGGTCGCTGAGGCTCTCGGTGACTGCGCGGATCAGTGCGGTGGGTGTGTCGGTGCTGGCGGTGGCGTACCACAGCGGGTGCTCCGGAGAGGCTCCTGCCCACAGGTGCCATCTCGCCTCGCGGGTGGTCAGTTCGGCTGCCGGGTTGAGAGCACCGGTGGTGTACTCCACCACGCCGAGCCCGTCTCGCGACTCGACGGCGAACACTCCCCAGCGGGGGTGGTCGATCCGCCAGCCGCGTTGCAGCAGCGGGACGAACGCCCGGAAGAAGTCGCTGTCGACACGGTCGTGGACCGGCGTGGCGAGGTAGGCGTCGGGGCCCTGCTCGTAGGCAGCAGCGAGCGCGGTGGTGAAGGCAGTGACGAACTCGGTGGGACACCGGTCGTTGAAGCACACACCCCAGGCGGGCAGGCCGAACGGGTCCTCGTAGGCGTTGATGCGCCACAGCCCGTCGTCCGGGCCTTCTGAGAGATAGCCGAGGCGGACCGATCCGTCGGGTGCGCCGAGGTAGAGGTTGCCGCGGCCGTCGTAGGTCGGCGGCCAGTCCAGGCGGAGAAGCGGGTCGAGGGCGGGGTCGCCGTTCAGGGTGGCGAGGGCGAGATGGCGCGGGAAGACATAGGCGTCACCGTCGAGGGTGTCGTCGTGGGGTGGCACACGGCTCCGGTTGGAAGAGAGTCAGCGGGTGCGGGTGGAAGCCGGGGACGGCGGCACAGGGACGGGCGGGCGGAGGGCGGACGCGGTGGTGGCGCGGCGGCGCAGTGCAGCCCTCGCGGCGCGTTCCTGGTCGCCGAGGAGGCGCTGGTCAAGGTGGACCGGGGCCTGGGTGACGGCGGGGGCGCAGGGGGAGTTGTGTGGTTCAGCGGCGAAGGCCGGGGCGGGGGCCGTGGGCCGGTGCGGGCGGGGGTGTGGCGGTGGTCCATCGGCGCACGCTGCGGGCCGGGACGGCGGCCGGGCGGCGGGCTGCGGCGGCCCGCTGGACGTCGAGCGGGGTCGGCGCAGGTGGCCGGGGCGGTGTGACGGGGGTGAGCCGGGCCAGCTGAGCGAGCCGCGGGTCGAGTGACTGCTTGTAGCGCAGGACGGGGGCGGGGTCGGCGAGGGCGGCGGCGGTGGCGGCGATCAGGTGTTTCGGCGTGCGTGCGGTGAAGGTCGCCTCGGCGCGGGCTCCCCAGCCGGGCGGTCCGGCCCACAAGGTCACCGTCTCGGCGTCGGGTCCCGTGGTGACGACGTCGATGCTCGCTCCGGCCAGCCCGTCCGGGGAGACGATCTCCAGCCTTCCGCGGGAGAGGGGCTTTTGCTCCCAGCCCGCGTCGAGGAACGGCCGCACCGCGTCGCTCCAGTAGTACGAGCGCGAGGTGAGGAAGGAGTCGCTGTCTTCGTCCCACTCGGCGGCGAGGGCGCGGGTGAGTCCTTCGGTGATCTCGGGTGGGGTGTTCTGGTTGATGCGCGCCGTCCAGCGGGGAGCGGAGACGGGGTCCTCGGCGGCGCAGATCAGCCACGTGTCGTGGTCGTCGCCGAACCATCCGATGCGGATGCGGTGGTCGGGCGAGGTGACAACCAGCTGGCACGGGCCGGCGTCGGGGCGGTGGTGGGGCCAGTGGGTCACCGGGGCGAAGCTCGGGTCGGCGTGGCCGGGCAGCCCGGCGAGGTAGCGGGGTGAGACGTACACGTCCCCGCCGGTCCACAGGTCGTTGGAAGACACAAAGGTCCTGAAGAGATGAGGGGTTGGGAGGGGAGTCAGTGGGGGCCGTGCAGCAGGGCTGCTTCGAGGTCGGCGATCCGGCCGGTGTAGTGCAGGGTGCGCAGGCCCAGGCGTTCGGCGGCCTGGCAGTTCTCCGCCCGGTCGTCGACGAACAGCACCCTGCGCGGATCACGGGCTCCGGTCGCGGACAGTGCCTGCCGGTAGGCGGCGGGGCCGGGCTTGTTCGTCTGGAGCCGGGCCGAGTAGAAGGCGCGGGTCATGAGCCGGCGGCACCAGTCGGTGGCGTCGAGGACGTCGCTGAGGTGGGCGGGCGCGTTCGACAGCAGGAAGAGCGGCAGCCCGCCCTGGTGGGCGCGTTCCAAGACTGCGAGGACGCGGTCGTCGGTGGTGGTCCACATGTCGGTGTCGGCGTCGCGCAGCTGGCGCAGCAGGCGCGGGCCCGGGTGGGCGCCGAGGACCTTCGCCCAGTACGCCATGTCGCTCAACTGGCCTGCGTCGTACGCCGGTCGGGCGGCCCAGACGGCTTCCTGGAACCCTGCGAGATCCTGCTCGGGCCAGTGGGCGGTGCGGGCGAGGTGCCGCCACTGATCATGTACGGGCTGCGCGCCGAGGACGCCGTTGTAGTCGAGGATCGCGGCGTCGAGGCCGGGGTGTGCGCTGGTGGTACGGGTCAAGGGGTGGGATTCTCCAGGGCGCGGTGGGCGAGAGCGGCGACGGCAGCTGCGAGCAGGGCGGGCAGCAGCAGGGCCGTGGACAAGGAGGTGGCGCTGGCGAGGGCACCGATGAGGGCAGGCCCGGCGAGCAGGCCGAGGTAGCCGGTGACGGAGACCGTGGCCACCGCCGTGGGCCCGCCGGCCCCGGCAGCGCTGATGAGCGAGGGGATGGTGGTGGACAGCCCGAGGCCGAAGACGGCCCACCCGGCCAGGGCGACCGGCACGCTGTCGGCCGACGCGCCGGTGGCCAGCCCGGCCGCCGCGAACAGCGCGCCGGCACGAACCACGGCGGGGGCGCCGAAGGCGGCGGTGAGCGTGTCGCCGGCCAGCCGTCCGGCCATCATGGCGGCGCTGTAGAGGGCGAACGCTGTGGCGCTGACCGCCGTCGTGGCGTGCAGGCTGTGCAGGTGGACGGCGGCCCAGTCGGCTGCCGCTCCCTCGCCGAGCAGGATCGCGGCAGCCAGAGCGCCCAGCAGCCACAGCTTCGCTGCCGGCAACGCCCAGCCGCCGTCGGCCCCGGCTCCGGTGACCGCTGCCGGTTGACCCATCCCGGTCAGTGCGCGGGTGCGTGATGCGGTGCAGAGCACGGTGGCGGTCAGGATCAGTCCGGTCACCAGGAAGAGGGTGGTGTGCGGTGTACGGGCCGTAGCGGCGGCGAGGGCGGCACCTGCGAGGGCGCCGCCGGAGTAGGCGGCGTGCAGGGACGCCATGATGGGCCGGCCGTATTCGTTCTGACAGCGCACTGCCGCCGTGTTGAGGGCTACGTCGAGGATTCCGTGCGCGGCCCCGAAGGCCAGTGCGGCCAGGAGTAGCCAGGAGAGGGCGGTGCACTGGCCCAGGGCGGCGAGACATCCGGCGAGGCCGGCTCCGCCCGCGATCGTGAGGGCGGGCAGCCGCTCCGGCCGGGCCAGGCGACCGCCGGTAGTGAGGCCGGCGACCATCCCGAGAGCGGCGGCCAGCAGCACCAAGGACAGTCGTGCGGTGCTCAGTTGGGCGGCGAGCTGGACGGCGGGCATCCGTGCACTCCAGACAGCCATCACCGCGCCGAGTCCCAGGAAGTAGCCCGTCAGCACGAACCGCTCGCGGCGGGCGGAGGCAGTCGGCCGGCTCATGCCGCCCGGTCCCGGGTGGACCCGTCGGCCGTACGGGGTGCGATGTGAATGCCGACGCTGCCCAGGGCCTGTTCGGCGCGGGCCTGCGCCACGTCGGCGGCGGGCCCCGTGGTGATCAGGTAGCCGATGCGGGCGGTGAACATGTCACCCCCGTCAGCGGGCAGCAGCAGATCGTCGCCGACGTGGTGCTGGAAGTGGATCCGCTCCAGCCACGGCGGCCGGTCTCCCTCGTACGCCAGGTGGTCGAGGGTGCCGGAGGTGTCCGGGTACAGGAGCCGGATGGCGGCAGCCGAGGACCTGGTCGGGGTGAGGTCGGGGGCCCGGCCGCAGGCGATGTCGGCAGCAGCACGCGGCAGGTCGACCCCGGTCGCGAGCCGGACCAGGTGGCCGATCATGTCGCCGCCGATCCGGCCGTTGACCTCGACGAGCCGCGGCCGGCCGTCGACCAGGCGCATCTCGACATGGCTGACGCCGTCGGTGATCCCCAGCGCGCGGATCGCGGCCCGCGCCACCGGGGTCACCACGTCGAGCAGCGGGTCTGCGGCGTCCACGCAGTGGGCCAGTTCCTCGAAGAACGGAGGAGCGCTGACCGTCTTGCGGGTGACCGCGACCACGGTGGTCTCGCCGCGGTAGGAGACGCACTCGACCGACACCTCGGGCCCGTCGAGGTACTCCTCCACGAGCACGCTGGTGGATTCCCGCCCGAGCCCGGCCGCCCGGTCGGCGAACGCAAAGGCAGCGGTGAGCTGGTCGGGGGTGTCGGCGCGGATCACGCCGATACTGGCCGCGTGCGCGGCGGGCTTCAGCACGAGCGGGTAGCCGACCCGCTGCGCCGCCTCCTCCGCCTCGGCCAGGGTCCGCACGCTCACCGAAGTCGCCGACGGAACGCCGTGCCGTGCGAACAGCGCCCGGGACGTGGCCTTGTTGCGGCAGGCCCGCATGGCCTCCGGGGCGGTGGTGGGCAGGCCGAGCTGGCGCGCGAGGCGGGCCACGGCTACGAGGTACCACTCGGTCCAGGTGAACACCCCCGCCAGGTCGTGACGTTCGGCCAGCATCCGGCCGGCGGCGGACAGCGCGGCCTGGTCGGCCGGGTCGGAGACGACGACGCAGTCCCGCAGGTACGGCACCTCCCACGTGGGCTCTTCGCTGGTGATCAGAACTAGGTCGTAGACGGCGGCCACGGACTGAAGGCAGTACGCGCGGTATGCCTCGGCCTCCATGTCGGCTGCGGCAACGACGAGGACGGCGGGGCGGTCGGACAAGGGCAAGCTCCTTGGATGCGGAGGAGGGAAAGGCGCGGGGGAAGCGAGCGGACCGCGTGGCACCGGGACAGTGCACGGTCGCCCCGGAGGGGTGGGTCGCGGGCAGAGGCCGCTCACGCAGCCCGCGCACGGCAGGGGCCGCGTGGGCGAGGCGGCCTAACCAGGCCGTCTTCGGCCGGCAGAGGGCACGACGGCGGTGTAGTGGGAGGGTGTCAGGCAGCGCGGCGGCGGCGCAGTTCGAACAGCCCGGCCCAGTGAGGGTGGTTGTCGATCAGGTGGCGGGCGTAGAGGGCGGTGAAGTTGTTGTTCAGCCCGGCGACGCCGTGGGGAAGTTGGCGGCGCAGGTCCTCGAACAGGTCCTTCAAGCTGACGCGGGTGGCGCCAGCGGCCAGGCGACGGGCGGTCATGCGTTCCAGAGCGCGGTAGACGTGCGGGTTGCGGGCGTCGAAGGCGTGGAACTGCTCGGTGATGGTGCGGCCGGTCGCGCGGTGCGACCCGAGGGCGGCGATGGACATGACGTTCTCCACAGGCTGGGGGCGCAGCGGGTTCAGGTGCGCAGGGCGGGATCCGTGCGCAGGCGGGCGAAGGCACAGAGCAGGCCGAGGGTCTGCAGGGCCGCGCAGACGGTGATGACGGGGCCAAGTGCGTCGGGCGGGGTGAGCGCGGTGAGCACGCCGGCGGCGGGGAAGGGCAGCAGGAGGATGAGGATCGTCGCCGACAGGGTGCTGGCGAACTTGTCCGGCGGGATGAGGCGGGAGCGCAGGGTGCGCAGGACGACCGCCAGGCCGCCGTCGGCCGCCATGAGGACGGCGACCAGGAGGAGGTAGGACTGGTAGTCGGGGGCCTGGGCAGCGGCGAGACAGCCGAGCGAGGCAAGGGCAGCGCAGGCGGCGCCAACGGGCCACAGGCCGAAGCGGTCCAGGGCGAACCGGCAGAGCGTGACGCTGAGGAGCGTCGCTGCGGCAGCAGCGGACCAGACCAGGCCGACAGCGGTGGTGGACTGCCCGAAGTGCTGGACGACGATCACCGGGCCGGCCGCCTGGAGGAGGCCGGTGGCCAGGTTGGACAGGGTCAGCCCGGTCACGAGCCAGCCGAGCGCGGGCAGCGAGCGGATGGTGCGCCACCCGGTGAGCAGTCCGGCACCGGACTTCCCCTTCGCCCCAGGGGCCGGTGCCACAGGCGAGGGCGGGGTGTGCAGGGCGAGCAGCGCGGCGATCAACGAGAGCACGGTGATCACCGCGAGCATCGACGGCGGACCGGCGAGCAGCAGCACGCCGGCGAGCGCCGGACCGGCCAGGGTCGCCGTCTGGTCGATGCCGAGCAGGACGGCCTGGACACGGTGGGCCCGCCGTCCCGCCCTGCGTCCGGCGGCGGCACCCGCCGTCTCGGCCGCAATGTAGCTGAACTCGGTGAGTACGCCGGTCGTTGCCGCCAGCACCATCACGGTCACGCCCGCTGCGGTGCCCGCCGGGTGGAAGTGGAGCAGGACCGCGCCGGCGGCCAGCGCCAGTGCCCGGCCCAGGGCAGCCCGGTGGAAGACCACCGCGGCACCGTGCCGGTCGACAACCGATCCGGCCCGCCCGAACGCAGCCAGCCGCGGGATCCACTCCAAGGTGAACGCCACGCCTGTCAGTGCCGCGGAGCGCGTGGTGGCCAGGACGAGCAGCGGGATGCCGTAGGTGGACATCGCGAACGCCAACGCGTCCGCCGTGCGCGGCAGGCAGATACTGCGCACCAGCCCGCTGGTGTGACGTGCGGGCCAGGGTACGACTGCTCGGCTCACGCGGCCGGCTCGGGTTCGGGCGCCCTGCCCACCTGGGGGTTGTCGGCCAGCCACTGGATCAAGAGCATGCGGGGACGGGTCAGGCCCGCCTCGCCTTCGCCACCGCCCAGCGGGGAGGGATTGTCGACGGACTCACCGGTGAGCGAGGGTGCCAGCAGACCGAGGACGTGCCGGATGCGGCTGCTGAACTCGCAGACGGGGGCCGGGACGGCGTGACGCCGGGCCCAGCGGGCCATCGCGTCGTACAGGTCGGCCAACTCCGTCCCAGGCTGGGTGAGTTCCAGTCCGGCGCCGGGCGTGATCCGGATGAGACCGTGGGCGCGGGCCGTGTCGGACGCGCTGCGCACCTGATGCGTGGAGAGGTCGGACAGGGTGCTGGCTAGCCGTCGCGGCGGTATGGCGCCGTTGTCGTCGATCTCGGTGACCAGGCGGACCAACGGCCGCGAGGCGAGCAGTTCGACGGCGCGCAACGTTTCGGCAGAGGTAATGGCGGTGCTCATCGGCGCGGGCCTCCCGCCGGGATGGCTGCCTTCGGGTGGGCGGTCGCGGCGTGCGAGAACAGATCCCGGTTGTGCCAGGCCGGAGAGGTCTGGGGTGTCCGAGCGGGTGCCAGTGCCGTGGGGGCCGGCCTCGGCTGGCTGCTGATCCATGGCCTCGGCGCGGGCTTCGCCTGCGGGTGCCCCCAGACCGGGTGCTGGGCGGCTGCGTCGAGGGGCTGCCCGGCGGACCAGGCGGACAGGGCGCCGAGCACCGGGCCCAGGCCATCACCCGCTGCGGACAGCCGGTAGGGACGGCCTATGCCGTCGGTGTCGGCCAGGCCGTCGGCGACGAGCTGCCGTAGCGGCGGGTAGATGTTGGTCCAGTCGCTGCTGGGCATCACGATCCGGGCCAGGGCCCGCCCGCTGACCTCCTCGCGGGACTTCAGCACCCACAGGATGGCGGCGGCGTGCCGCCGGGTGAGGAGGGTGAGGCTGTCCTCGATCTGCTCGATCGCGGGCAGCGGGCCGTCCGGCGTGTCCAAATAGTTCTCGGCCCAGGTGACGATCACCGGCAGTACCGGCAGGAGGCCAGCGCCACGCTCGGTGTGGCCGTAGGTCACGTGCCGCGCATCATGTGCGGTGCGCTCGACCAGACCGGCGTCGCACAGCGACGTGAGCTTGGAGTGGAGCTGACCGTCCCGGAGCCAGGGCATCTTGGCCGCCAGCTCGCTGTAGCGCAGCGGCGATCCGGACAGGGTCAGGAGGATCCTCACGCTCCAGCGCGGGGTGATCATGGCGAGGGCCTCGGTGACCCGTGCGATGTCGGCGTCGGTGTCAGGGGGCAGAGCGGTGGTGGCCAAGGGAGGAACTCCTGGGTGATGGAAAGGGGGGATCGCCTGCGGGTCAGCGGCTGTGCACCGGGCTCGGCGCCGCGAGAGGCGGAGCCGGGGCAGGCGGTGAGGGAGCCGGCGGGACGGGCGTCGGGGCCGGGACGCGGGCCAGGCTCTGCAGGACAGCGGTGACCAAGGTGGCTTGGACGTCGCGGACGGCGACGGCTTCGGCAAGCCGGCGGGTGCCGTCGAGGAGGTGGGACACCTCGTGCGGGCCGATCTGCCGCTCGGGATGGATGAGGCGGGCGAGGTGGCCGCGGTGGACGTCGATGCTGCGCTCGGCGAGGGCGAGGGCGTCGTGCATGCCGAGCAGGGCGGAAAGCATGCCGGGCGGCTGGTCGCATGCGTGGGCTGCGAGGTCGGCGAGCGGTGCGCCGTGCAGGTCCTCGATCCGTCCGGCTATGTCGGTGGACGTAGGGCGGGGCAATCGGGGGCTTTCACGGTCGGCGGGCCCGGGCCGCCCCGGCACCCGGCGGTGCCGGGGCGGCGGAAGAAGGGACGGCTGCGGTGGTCTTGAGCTGCGTGGTGCGGACGGGACGGGCCTGCTGGGCGGGCGGAGGCATGGTGCGCAGCAGCTCGCCGAGGGCGGCGCGGTAGCCGTCGCGGGCCTCCAGTGCTGCCTCCAGCCACTGCGCGTCGAAGCGGAGCTGGTCCGCCGACAGCTCGCCCATGTCGCGGTTCGGGTCCATGTCCGCGTGCACGCGGTCGCGGACGCGGGCGACCTGCTCCTCCGTCAGCGCCAGGAAGGAGCGCAGTTCGAGGACGCGGGTGAGCGCGGCCGATGCATCGTGGCCGACAGCCGCCTCATACAGTTCCGAAACCGGGGCCCCGAAGACCTCCTGCAGCTCGTCGTCCATGGTGCTGGCCCTGTCCCGGCTCAACGGACGGGCCTTCCCGGCTGCCTCGCCGACGCCGGTGCGGGTGTTCCCGCGGGCCGGTGGGGGGCGCTGGTCTGTACCGCCGGCCCGGTTCGGGAGCGCGGGCGGGCGAGGCGTTCGGCGGCGGGATCCTTCTTCCCCGGAGCGTCCGGGTCGAGGAGCCACCGTACGACCATGGCCCGGCCGTCGCGGGTGGTGACGGCTGCGTTCACGCGGTGGGCGAGGCTCATCGTCGGGTCGTCGACCTCACTGGGCTGTGTCTCCAGCGCGGCCAGAAGGTCGTCCTCCGCGCGGTCGAGCGCGGACTGGGCCTCTGCGAGGAGGCCGTGCCACTTGACGACATCGGTGGCGGCCGGATGTGCCAGGGGTGCGGCGGCGACCGCGGCCTTCAGTCGGCCGATGTCCATGCCGAAGCGCGCTTCGATCCGTTCGGTGAGGACGCCCAGGACATCCTTGACGTCATCGGATATGCCGTCGGACAAAGCGAGGACTCCTGTTCTGGGAATGGGGGTGGAGCGCATGCGGAAGAAGCCTCCGAAGAGACATAGGGATTGCGTGGATTGGCGCTGCGGGGAGGTTGTCCCGGCTGCAATAAGAGTCCGGAGAATCGCCGGTTTGGCTAACCGGCGATCGTCGGCTATGTTGCGCCGCCCGCGTCGGGCCGGGCACTCAGCGCGAACGGCCGGGCGGTCGCGGGGCGGGGGACTTCGCCGCACCGGCCGGGCGGCTGGCCGCGGACGTCGGACGGACCGGCGGGAGAGGCCGGGCCTCGCCCATGAGGCGGTCCTCGCACCACTGCAGGGCCTGGCCGGCCGTGTCGAAACCGCCCTCGCGCAGGGTGTGCGTCCACGTCTGGGTATCGACCTCTTCGACCACGACACGGAACGGCGACAGGGCACGCTCGTCCAGCGCTCGCAGAGCCACCACGACGACCATGTCGTCCGGGTCGTCGCTGGTGTAGGAGTAGCCCATGGCGTAGTGGTCACCGTCGCCGACGAGGCGCCGCTCCAAGGCCCGCGTGGCCTCGTCCGCCGGCGGCGGGCCACTCAACTCCGGGTCGAGGCCGATGGCATCGGGCGGGCAGCCCCGGTGGATGAGCCAGGACTGCGCCATCGCGGGCAGCGGCAGCGGTTTCTGCTCGAAGGCGAACGTCTTCTTCTCGTGGTCCCGTTGCAGATAGACGGCGAGCACCTGCGGCCGGCCGGGGTGTCCCCAGGTCGCGGTGCGGTCGAACAGGACGTAGTAGCTGTGCGGCCCGTCGTGGTGTTCGGCCATGGCAACGAGCATGTCCTCGCGGACGCCGACATTGCGGTAGAAGTCGAGGTACTTCTCCTCGTCGGCGTCGAGGGCGTCCAGACCGAAGTCGACCTGGGGAATGGGCTTCCTAAACGGCGCCGTTTCGGCGTAAGACAACAAGGGCCTTTCGGTGAAGATCAACGCCGCTGCGCCGGAGCCGACGGCGACATGCCGGGTCGAGCCGGCACCGTCGGCGCCTGTGTCGTGGATGTCCGGCGGGCAGCGACCAGCGCGGCTCGTCCCGTGTCGGTGAGCGTGACCGGCTGGCCCGCGTGCACGGGGTGGCCCGAGTCCCGGACGACCAGACCGGCCTCCTCCAGCCGCAGCACCTTGGCATGCGGCATGCGGGTGCCGGAGGCTGCCGTGACGCTCATCCGGCCGGTGAGCAGGTGTTCGTAGAGCTTGGCTCCGCCAGCGATGGCGAGCAGCGCCGCCTCGTCGTCCGTCGAGAGCTGCTTCGCCTCGGGCGCTGCTGCGGCTTCGATGGGTTCCAGGGCGGCGAGCACCTCCCGAGCGGCGGCGTCCCGCACAGCGGCGGCCTCCTGCAGCTGTTCCACGGTGCGGTCGATGCGCGTGAACAGGGCGTCATCGACGTCGAACCCGCCGGACGAGAGGCGGTTGAGGAGGCACAGGTAGAAGGTGACACCGGTCTGGGCCGTAGCCAACTCGCGATGCCGGTCGACCAGATGAGCGTGGGGCTCATCGAGGACGCCACGGTCGCGGAAGTCCCACAGCGTGTCGACGTCGTGGCCGGTGACGGCTTCGATGTGGTGGTCGAGCGGGGAGACCGCTCGCCGGACTGCGGGCAGTGCGGGTTCAGGGGGCATAGGCGACGCTCCGTTGCGTTCAGCGGGTGGGATGGTGCGCGGGGTTGGATGCCGGACGGGGCAGACCCGGCGCCGCGATGGGCGGCGGGGCGGGCCGGGGCACAGGAGTGCGGGTGGTCAGCTGCGGGGAGCGGGAGCGGGCCGCGTGGGTGCGGGCGCTCAGCGGCCGGCGGGTCATCCCCAGGCGGCGGCCGACCTCGTCGTAGACGTCATTGCCCGCGCGCGGCCGGATCGCGACGACGTGGATCTCCTTGTGGAGAGGGGATCCCGCGGGCGCCGGACGGACGGCGTAGACGACGCGCCAGTCCTTGCGCGAGTCCACGAACAGCTTCCTGAAGCCCTCCAGGTCACCGTCGAGACGCAACCCGAAGCGCTGCGCGTTCACGACTTCCTGCAGGTAGGCGAGGGTTAGGTCGCGGATGTCGCCAGGGGCCTGGAGGAGATCGGTCAGCGCCCGGGGATCAAGGCTCAATCCAAAGGCGGGCTGTCCCACTCCCGCGGTCACGTCGCCAGCTCGTACGACTCGGGCGTCCCGGCGGCCTCCTCAGCGGTGGCCCTCTGCATGCGCACGGACGGCTGCGGGCCGGGCAGGAGACGGTGCGCGGGCCGGTCGGGTGAGGTCATGCAGGCCGACAGCGGCCCGCCCGGCGCGCGGATCGCCGCGACGGCGTGAGTGAGGAAGTCCCGGTGCCACACGAACATGCCGGCCAGCCCGGCTTCGGGGCCCTTGTGCTGCTGGTAGGCGAGCCACAGGGCATGGAGCCAGGCCACGACGTCGTCGTGCTCCTGCCACTGCAGGCACCAGGGCGCCGCGGTGGTGACCTCTGCCCCGTAGACCGGGAGGAAGAAGTCGTCGACCCAGTCGGACAGGGCGTCGAGTTCGTCCTCGCGTTCCTCGCCGTCCAGTTCCAGGATCGGGCGGGGCTCCGGTGGAGCGGCGGCCGGCGGGCCGCCGAGTCCCGGCATGCCGAACGCGGCGAACGGTGACGCGCTCGGTGACGGGTCGGCCGCGAGATGGTCGAGCTGCTGGGCCTGTTGCGCCGACTGCTCCATGAGCCGCCGCACGGTCGCCTCGATTCCCTCCAGCTGCGGATCCGGAATACGAATCGGCTCCAACTCTCCGCCATCGGCGGGTTCTACGGATTCGGGCATCGAGAAGTTCGGCCTCCTACAAGACACAGAACGAGGGAAAACCGGGGCCCCTCACGCGGCGCCGCCGGCAGATTGCGCGATGCGCCGGCGGTATGACGCCGACGGCTGCGCGTGGGGGCTGGGCGGCGGGCAAGGGCGCGGCTCAGGCGGTGAGAACCATGTCGTCCTGCGTGAGAGTTGAGCGGAGCGTCTCGGTGAGCCGCTCGGCCGCGATCGACGCGTAGTGCTCGGTCTTCTCCACCCCGATGAAGTCCCGGCCTTCCAGCAGGGCGGCCACGCCCGTGGAGCCGGAGCCCGCGCAGAAGTCGAGGACCGTTCCCCCCTCGGGGCTGATCTTGACCAGCTCGCGCATCACCTCGACCGGCTTCTGCGTGATGTGCCGGCGCTGCGCGCCCGAGGGCTGCGACGCCGAGTACATGCCGGGAAGATAGACGGGGTTGCGGGAGCCGTCGATCGGCCCCTTGCTGGCCCAGACGATGAACTCGCAGTTCTGGGTGAACCGGCCCTTCTGGGGCCTGGCCTGAGGCTTGTGCCAGGCCAGCACCCCGCGCCACAACCACCCGGCAGCCTGGATCGCATCCGTCGTCGTCGGGAGCTGGCGCCAGTCGGTGAACAGCAGCGCCGTCCCGCCGGTCTTGGTGAGACGGTGCGCTTCGGTCATGATCTGCGTCAGCCAGAACGAGTAGGACCTCTGGTCCATGTTCTCGCCGGTGAAGTCGGCGAGGTCGTTCTTGGAGTCGGCGGAGGTGTACTTCTGCTTCGCGGAACGTGTGGTGCGCTCCTTCGCCGTCCGGCCCCCGGAGTTGTACGGCGGGTCGGTGATGACGGAGTCGACACAGCCGTCCGGGAGGCCGACGAGAACGCTCAGGGCATCGCCCTGGTGCAGGGAAAAAGGCAAAGAGGAACCCCAATTTCGGGTACGGAATCGCAGAGGGAACCACCCGTCTCGCACGGGAGTCCTCGCGGGCCGGAAGTGGGCATGCAGAAGCCCAGGGCCACGGACCGAGGAAGGCGAGGGGGAGTCCAAAAACTGTAGAGGCGAATTTGCCGACGGCCAAGAAGTGCGTTCCTGAGGTGCCGGATTCCGGCACCTCACGCCGGCTTTTTGTTCAACCGCCGATCCGCGCCTACTGTTTTTGAACCGCCCGGCGCACACCGCCGCTGGCTCACCCCCTGCCACACCTCGCGGAGGTACCCCCTGCCCTGGCACACCTAGCTCACGGCCCGGCCACGCGCAGCGAGCGGCAACTCACCGCGTACCGGCCCGCCTTTGATCGCCCGCCCCGGCTGCCGCGCCCTTCCAAGATGCCTCACGCACGCAGCATGCCGGACACCGCAACCCCAAGGACACGTTCATGACGTCCCGCTACCCGCCCATGCCCGAACCCGCTGACCGTCGAGCGGCCCGCTCGGGTTGAAGGGGCTCGCCGCCGGCATCGGCGTCGTCTTCCTCTCCCCGATCCTCATCGCCGGCATCGGCATGATGCTGGCCTCCTCGGCCAACGCCGTGCAGAGCAGCGGCGCCTTCAGCAGTTGCCTGAGCGACATCGACAGCGACCAGGTCGCTGGGCAGGTCGCCAAGATCCTCGACGGTTCCTCCGGCAAGGACGTGCACGTCGAGGGCCTGGACCTGCCCGCCGAGCAGATCCCCAACGCGGCGACCATCGTGGCCACCGGTCTCTCGCTCGACGTCCCCACGAAGGGGCAGATCATCGCGCTCGCCACGGCGATGCAGGAGAGCCGGCTGCGCAACCTCAACTACGGCGACCGCGACTCCCTCGGAATGTTCCAGCAGCGCCCATCCCAGGGCTGGGGCACCGCCCAGCAGATCCGCGATCCGGTCTACGCCTCCGAGCAGTTCTACAAGCACTTGCTCAAGGTGGCCGGCTGGCAGCAGATGACCGTCACCCAGGCCGCCCAAGCCGTGCAAAAGTCCGCACTGCCGAACGCGTACGCGCAGTGGGAAAGCCTGGCCACCGCACTGCAGGCCGCTATCGCCAAGACGTTCCCCAGCGGCGGTGACACGGACCAGAGCAAGCAACCGTCGACCAGCAGGACCGATTGCTCACTGAGCCAGGACGGTTCCGCGTTCGGCCACATCCCCGAGGGGAGCGTCCCGAAGGGATACTCGATCCCCAAGGACGCCGATCCGAAGGCCCGCAAGGCCATCGCATGGGCGATGCAGCAGCTCGGCACGCTTTACCAGTGGGGCGGATCCTGCACCAACGCGCACGGTCCCGACCCCATGGGCCGCTGCGACTGCTCCAGCCTGGTGCAGCAGGCGTACGCCCACGCCGGCGTCACCCTCACCCGCACCACGTACACGCAGGTCAACGAGGGCAAGGCGGTCTCCCCCGCCCACCTTGAGCCCGGTGACCTGATCTTCAGCCGCGGCACCGCCAGCCGGCCCGAGCACGTCGGCATGTACATGGGCGAGGGCCTCGTGATCGAGGCACCGCGCACCACCAAACCGGTCCGGATCACTCCGATCAAGGACTGGACGATCCTCGCCGCCCGCCGCGTCCTGTGACACCGGCCGGGCGAGACCGCCACGACACACCATCTCTGAGCGAGATTCCCCGACAGTACGGAGCATCCTTGATAACCCGCCACCGCGCCCTCGCAGCAGCCTCGCTGGGCCTGGCCGTCGCCGCCGGCGGCCTGGTCAACGCCACCACGGCACAGGCGTACGACACCGGTAAGACCACCATCAGCTGCAGCGCGGTCAAGATCCGCAAGGCCCCGTCGAAGACGTCCACGGTCGTGGGTATCGGCTACCGACACGACAAGGTCGTTTACGACCAGTGGGCGTACAAGAAGGCCGAGAAGACCTGGTACACCCGCGGCACGGTCACCCGGAAGTCCGACGGCAAGAAGATCCGCGGCTACATGATCTACAACTGCGCGAACCCCTACCAGACCAACCCCGCGCCGAAGCCGTCGATCCCGAAGTAGAGCGCTCCCGGACAGCGCCCCGGAGTGTGAGGTACGGCCCTGCCGGCGGCAGGGCCGTACCCGGCCCGGACGAGGATCTCCACCCCGGCCTGTGCACACCATCTGCGTGGCGTCGTACACACCAGGCTGCCGTGCCGCGGATGTCCACCAGGCCGGCCGTTTCCCGCACCGTTGCCGGTCTTCCTTCGCGAGGCAGTCGCCTCGCGCCTCCCTCCGTCCCCCGTCGGCCCCCGCCTGGCCTTCGTACGCAAGGAGTCCCTGCCACACCTATGTCCGTCCCTCTCGCAGACCGCGTCATCCAGCTCGCCTACGACCCAGGCATCACGCCCTCGGGCGGCGGCCTCCCCGGCCTCTCCGTGCTGAAGAACGTGGTCAACTCCATCAACCTGTTCGCGATCGTCGCCGTGGTCGGCGCCCTCGCGGTCTCCCTCGGCGTGTGGGCCTGGGGACACCACACCGGTGGTCACCAGGCCGAAGCCAACGGCAAGAAGGGCGCGGTCGTGGCCGCCGGCGCCGCCCTCGGTCTGGGTGCCGCGAACGGGATCATCGCCTTCTTCACCGGACTGGGGTCGCAGGTCCACTGATGCGAAACCGGCTCCCCTCCCGTTCGCTGTCCTCGTACGGTGCGAGCTGGCCGGTCAACCGGCGCATCGCAATCGTCACCGGCGCCATCGCCATCCTGCTCGCCCTCGCCGGAATCGTCGCTGTGGTGAGCGGCAGCGGGAACGACCGCCAAGCTGCGGGCACCGCCGCGCCGGCCCCTTCCGGCAGTAGTCCGTCCTCCGCCGAGACCTCCCCGAAGCCGTCGTCCGGGTCCGGGTCGGTGCCCAAGCCGCCGCCGATCGCCGATCCGGTCGCCTACGCCAAGGCGGCAGCGCAGATGCTGTGGTCCTACGACACCCGTGACACCAGCCGCGACCAGCTCGCCGGCATGCGCGCCTGGATGACCACGGAGACCAAGTACGCCGACTGGGCCTCCGTTGCCGGGCAGGTTCCCGATCCGGTGCTGTGGTCGCGGATGGCCGACCAGGACCAGCACGCCACCGCCCACGTCACCGAGGGCCACTACCCCTCCGCGTTCAAGCAGGCCCTGGCCGACGACCCGTCCGCGATCACCGAGGCGTACATCTACGTCGTCACCGTCAACGGCACACAGCAGATCGCCTGGAAGAAGGGCGGCAGCGGGGCCGAGGAACGGGCCGTGACCCTCGCCATCCAATGCCGCCCGAACCACGACTGCACCCTGGCCGCCCTCGCACCGAGCGTCACCCAGTGACCCGCGTCCGAGAACGAAAGGAGGAGTAACTCCCCGTGAGTTTTTGTGACTACCCCCTGGCCGACAAGCTGTGCGATGTCGGCGACGCGGTGGATTTCGCCTCGGATCCCGGCAAGGCCATCGGTGACTGGATGGCGAAGTCCGCCGGCGAACTGGCCGCCGCAGCAGCCGATCTGGCAGCCGAAGCGGTCGACACCACCACGAAGGTGGACCTCAACGCGACGTGGTTCGTCGACAACTACGAGACGCTGCTGCCGCTGGGCCTGGTCCTGCTGGTCGCGACGTTCTGCGCACAACTCGTGCGGGCCGCCGTCCGACGTGACGGACAAGCCCTCACCCAGGCGTTCACCGGCACCGCGTCCGGGGTCCTGTTCGCCTTCTGCGCCATCTCCTTGACCACGGTGGCCGTCGAAATCGTCGACGCCGTCAGCGACGGCCTGTTCAAGACCGCGCACCTGGACATCGAGTCGGCCGTGCGCCGCATCGTGGAGGTCAACCAGATCGCATCGCTGTCCGGGCTCGGCTGGCTCGTCCCGGTCGTCGCCGGGCTCGGCGCCGCCATCGGCGCCATCCTCTACTGGTGCGTGATGATGGTCCGCAAGGTCGGCATCCTCGTCATGGTCACCCTCGCCGTGTTCGCGTCCGCCGGCGGCGGCTGGGAAGTCGCCCGGCGCTGGCGCAAGGGCTGGATCGAAGCCACCGCCACCCTGGTCGTCTCCAAGCTGCTGATGACCGTGATCTTCGTCCTCGGTATCGCCGCCATGGGCAAGACCGAGGCCAAGGACGGCATCGCCGCTCTGGCCGACGTCATGTCCGGCATCGTGATCATGGTTCTGGTGCTGCTGTGTCCGTACGCGGTCTTCAAGTTCGTGCACTGGGCGGCCGATGGCACCGACGGCGAGTCCATCCACCGTGCCGGCGGTGCCGGAGCCCAGATCGCCAGGGCGCATGCGGAGAAGGCCGCCCGCAAGGCCGCCGCCGCGGCGGCAACCGCCGGGACCGGTGGCGCTGCCGCCGGCGCGGGTGCCGCACCGCAGGGCCCAGACGCCAGCGGCGGATTCCCCGGCGACATCGCCGCCAACCCGACCGGCGGAGGCGGCGGCGAGGGCAAGGAGGTATCGCAGAGCGGCGGAACGGATGTCTCGGCTGGCGGCGACGCGGTCAAGTCCGGTCTGGACAAGGCCGTCCAGCCCGCGCCGGCCAGCGTGTCCGGCGACACCAGCGGCCAGGTGGGAGGCAGCCCGGGACCCGGCGGATTCGCCACGGGTGCCGCATCCGGGCCGAGCGGCGGATGGCAGTCCACTCCGCCGACCACGACCCCGCCACCGCAGGGCGCACCGCCGTCCCCCGGAACGCAGAACGCCTCGTCGAGCGGGGCGAGCAGCCCCCCCGCTGCCGCCTCCGACCGGCCTCTGATTCTCTGACCGACTCCCGGGGGCGGGATGTGCAGCTCGCTCCCGCCCCCGGGTTCCACCCGCGTCTCCAGGACCCGCTCCTTGACTGATCTCCCCGCCCCGGTCACGGTGAAGTTCCCGCACCGGTCCCGCCGCGGCATCCTCCTCGGCCTCTCCTGGCCCCAACTCGCCCTCGTGTCCTGCATGCTGGCGCTGCTGTTGATGACGGTGATCTCCACCGGACTGCTCGGCGCCGTCGCCCTGGCCCCGCTGTGGGCCACGGCCGGTGCGCTCGTCGTGATCCGCCGGCACGGCCGCTCGCTGATCGACTGGGCGCCGATCGTCGCCCGGTACGCACACCGACGCCGCACCGGCCAAACCCTCTGGCTCGCCCGGCCCGTCACCCGGCCCCGCCACGACGGCGTCCTCCACCTGCCAGGCACCGCCGCATCCCTCAAGGTGGTCACCCCCGGCGATTCCGCCAACCAGGCTGCGGCCGTCCACGACCCGCACCGACAGACCCTGACCGCCGTCGCCCGCGTCACCAGCCGTGCCTTCGCCCTCCTCGACCCCGCCACCCAGAACCACAACGTCACGGCCTGGGGGCGCGCGCTCGCCGGGATCGCCCGCACCGGGCACATCGCCACCGTGCAGGTGCTGGAGCGCACCGTCCCCGACAGCGGCGACACCCTCACCCGGCACTGGACACAGAACGGGCAGCCCCAGGCCCCGGTCGCGGGACAGATCTACTCCGAGCTGGTCGCCTCGGCCGGCCCCGCCGCCGCCCCGCACGAGACCTACCTCGCCATCTCCCTCGACCTCAAGGCCGCCCGGCGCCTGATCAGCCAGGCCGGCGAAGGGCTTCCGGGGGCGTTCACCGTCCTGGAGCAGACCACCGCCTCCATCGCCCAGGCCGCCCGCAACGCCGGGCTCCAGGTCACCGGGTGGCTGAGTGCGCGGGAGATCGCCGCCGTCATCCGTACCGCCTACGACCCGAAGGCACTTGCAGCCCTTCAGCACTGGTCCGAGACCGGCCGCGCCGAGGCCGACCCCGCCGCCGCCGGGCCCGTCGTGCAGTTCGAGGAGTACGACCGCCTCGCCACCGACAGCGCACGGCACGCCACCTACTGGGTGGAGAACTGGCCGCGCACCGAGATGGGGGCCGGGTTCCTGCACGGGATCATGTTCACGGCCGGCGTGCGCCGCAGCCTCTCCCTCATCTACGTGCCGCAGGGGCTCGAATCCGCGTTGCGGGACGTCCAGCGGAAGAAGGCGGCGATCATCGCCGATGCCAACGAGCGGGCCCGCCGGGGGCAGGTCGACAGCGAGGAAGACTCCGTCGAGTACGCCGACGTCAAAACCCGCGAACGCCAGCTCATCGCCGGGCACGCGGACGTGGCGCTGACCGGCCTGGTCACCGTGACCGCCGAGACCGACGCCCTCCTGGACGCCGCCTGCGCACAGATCGAGACCCACGCCGTCACCTCCGGCGTCGACCTGCGTCGCCTCAACTACCAGCAGCCGGACGCTTTCGCGCTTGCCGCGCTCCCGCTGGCCCGCACCGCCCTGTGAAGCCGCCGCACCCGCGCGCGTCCTGACCGGCGGCACTCCGGTTCACCCGCAACGGGACGCCCCTCACTGCCCTGCCTACCGGCAGGAAGGACCACCACCTTTGACCTCTCCCCTGCGCCCCGACGACGCGTACCCCTACCTCCGCGCCGCGAGCGCCGGAATCCGCCACCACACGCGGTCCCTTGCCTCGCCGGACGCGGCCCCGCCCCAGCGAGCGGACCGTGGGCACCTGGACGTGCTCCACGCCCACCTCACCGCCCTGCTCCAGATCCTGGACCTCCTCGCCGAAACCGCCCGGCCGCCGTACCCCGCCGCCGGCCGTCACCTGGCCACCGCGCACACCCGCCTCTGGCAGGCCACCAGCGAGGTCCACTCCGCCTTCCACCTGCTGCCCGCCGACACGGCGGCGGAAGAAGCCGAGGCCAGCGCGTGCCATCCAGAACGGCTGCCCGAGGGACCGCCCGTGCTGACGATCTGCCAACGCCACCTCGCCGCCGGGCACGTCCTGCGCCACAAGACCACCCCCACCGACTTCCGCCCGCACACCACGGCCTGCGTGCGATGAGCACCATCCGCCGAATCGAGGGCCTCCGTTGAGCCACCGGCCCGCTCGTCGCGCCCGCCGTGCCTCGGCCAGCCCGCTCTTCACTCCCCACGGTGCCGACCGTGCCAGTCGCAAGGCCGCCCGTCGTCAGATTGCCGAGGCCACCGCCAAGGCCCGCGCCGAAGCCTCCGCCCACCAGAGCGACAGCACACCCGCCGCGCATCAGATGCCCACCGCGCTCCACCCTCCAGGCGGGCGCCCCGGGCCCGCCTCTGCTCGCGGGAACCGGCTGAGACTTCCCGTCCACCGTATGACCACCGCCATCGCGGCCGGCGCCTATCCCTTCCTCGCCGAGGGCGGACTCGGCGCCGAGGGCATCTACATCGGCCGCGACGTCCACGCCGAAGCCAGTTTCGTCTTCGACCCGTTCGCGCTGTACGGCCGCGTCGAGGGATTCACCAATCCGAACCTCCTGCTCGCCGGGGTCATCGGCCAGGGCAAGAGCGCCCTGGCCAAGTCCTTCGCGCTGCGCTCGGTCGCCTTCGGATACCGCGTCTACGTGCCGTGCGACCCGAAAGGCGAGTGGACACCGGTCGCACAGGCCCTCGGCGGCCGGTCCGTCGCCCTCGGTCCCGGACTGCCCGGACGCCTGAACCCCCTAGACGCGGCACCACGCCCGGTGAGCGTGCCGGAGGCGGACTGGGTCGGCGAGATCCACAAACGGCGCCTGCTCCTGCTCGGCTCTCTGGCCCGCACCGTCCTGGGCCGGGACCTGATGCCTATGGAGCACACTGCCCTGGACGTCGCCCTCGACGCCGTCGTCACCCACGCCGTGGCCGCCGGCCGCACCCCGCTCCTCGGCGACGTCGCCGCCACCCTCAACAACCCACTGACGCTCGACGAGGCCGCCGGAATGATGTCGGGCCAACTCGGCGACGCCGCCCGCGACCTGGCCCACGCCATGCGGCGCCTGGTCCACGGCGACCTGGCCGGCATGTTCGACGCCCCCTCCACCGTCGCCTTCGACCCGACCGCGCCGATGCTCACCATCGACCTGTCCCGACTCGGCGGCAGCGGGGACGACACCGCCCTCGTCCTGGCTATGACCTGCGCGAGCGCCTGGATGGAATCCGCCCTCTCCGATCCGAACGGCGGCCGGCGCTGGATCGTGTACGACGAGGCATGGCGCCTGATGCGGCACGTCGGCCTGCTCCAGCGGATGCAGGCCCAGTGGAAACTCTCCCGCGGCCTCGGCATCGCCAACCTCATGGTCATCCACCGGCTGTCCGACCTTCTCACCGCCGGCGACGCCGGATCACAGGGCCGCGCCCTGGCCGAGGGACTCCTCGCCGACTGCTCCACCCGCATCATCTACCGCCAGGAGACCGACCAACTCCACGCCGCGGCTGCCCTGCTCGGCCTGACCTCCGTCGAAATGGACGCCATCGCCCACCTCAACCGAGGGCGCGGCCTGTGGAAAGTCGCCGGACGATCTTTCATCGTGCAGCACCTTCTACACAGTCACGAGCTGGCGCTCTTCGACACCGACGCTCGAATGAATATAAAGACCGTAAAAGCTCATGAAACCTGATATCCAGCGTGAACTGATCCCGCGCGCCACCACCCTCCACCTCATCGACGCGCTCAACTCCGTCAGGGGCAAACTTTCCGGCGCCTTCGAGCAGTGGGAGTTGCTGGACGACACCGGTCATGTCCCGGCCTCGCCGTCCTTCACCGCGCTACTCCGGCACGTCACCGACGCACAGGCTCTCGCCCGTGATGTCGTCCAGCTGACTGCCGACTTCGCCCGGACCACCTCCAGTGAGAACCGTGCCGGCAGCGCCGTCCTCGCCCATCTGGCGTCGGCGGTCACCCTGTCGAGCCAGGCCATACCGCACTTCGCCGAGACTGCGCAGAGCGCGCTCTCACTGCCCCGGTCGCACAGCGAGAACGACAGATACTTCCGGGACAACCGCATGGTCATCGAACACGCGACGGCGCGTTCCTGTCTGCGGCGCGCGTCGGAGTCGCTCGGTGACGCAGTCCAGGAACTCACCGACCACCTCGACTTCCACCGCTTCTTCCTCACGCCCTCCCCCCGCCAGAGCCCGATGCCGCCCAAACCGGGCGGTCGCCACCGCTGACCCGGACCGACCCCCGCCCCTTCAAGGAGTCCTCTGAACCGCCCCGCCCACTTCAGCGACGCCGACTGGGCCGACTACCAGCACTGCCAGGCCGAGCACGACGACCTCATGGCACAGATCGCCGAACGCGAAGCTCAAATGGAGCACGGCCTGATCACCGTCTGCGACGAGTACGCACTCGATTTCAGTCCGGTGCCGAAGCCGCAAGCCGACCCCGCTCGCCGGATACCCCCGCCCCACCGCCCGCCGGCCTCCCGCAGGCGGAACCGTGGCCGCTGACCAGCAGAGCACTCCAGACACCCGCCGCGCGGCTCCGCGCGCGCCGCTTCCCGACCATCGCAACGTGGACACTCCGTGGTGGCAGGAGTTGTGGCGCCGCCACGCGCACATCACCACGCCGCTGCGAGAGCGCGGGCTGGAGTGCGACATCGAGTTCGGCCTCAGCGCCCACATCGTGCGCGTGGCCCTCCCCGACGACAGCTACCTGATCATCAGCCCGCCGCAGGAGCCGCCCTCCGAACGCCCGCCCGGCGACCCCGAGGGCTGGATCGTGACCCGCGAAGACCCCGACGACCAGAGCCTCTTCGAGGTCCTCTACGACTCGGCCCCCTCCGACGACCCCAGTACCTCGCAGCGGCCCGAGGCTCGCCACGGCGGAAGCACCCAGCCTCTAGTGGCGGCTATCGACCACCGCCTCGGCCGGCTCGGGTTGCTGCCCCACCCCGCCTCGCCCGCCAACTCCTCGGAGTCCAGCCACCTCCCCGAACCGGTCACGCCTCGCACCCGGCCGGGCCGCCCGAAGAGCCGGTGACCCGAACCCGGACACGTCCCGCAGAGCACCATCCCTCCCCCTCCCCCACGGGTTCCCACAGGCCGGCGGACCCGCGCTCCGTCCACGCGGGAGGTTGGCGGTGCTGTATCTCGGCACTCCCTCGGGGCCTGACATCCGGGCTGCGATGAGCGCCGGGCGCATCGGCTGTATGACCACTCCCGCGCAAGGCAGCCGCATCCCAGAGGGCGCCCTGTACGCGTGTGACAACTCGAAGTTCGGCAGCGACGGCAAAGGCCGCTACTGGCCGGGCACCGAGGCATGGTTCGCATGGCTGAGCCGCACCGTCGAGCGGTACGGGCCTGACCGGTGTCTGTGGGCGCTCGCCCCGGATGAGCCGTTCGACGCAGCCGGCACCCTGATCGAGTCCCTGCCCTGGCTGGCCCGCATCCGCGAACTGGGCGTTCCGGCGGCCTACGCGGCACAGGACGGATGCGATGCGCCCGGTCTGCTGCCGTGGGATGCCTTCGACGTCCTCTTCCTGGCCGGATCGACCGAGTGGAAACTCGGCCCGGTCGCCGAGCGGTTGGCACGGGAGGCGAAGGGACTCGGCAAGAGCGTGCACATGGGCCGCGTCAACTCCCGGATCCGACCCGGGATCGCCGAGTGGTTCGGCTGCGACACCGCCGACGGAACCTACCTCGCCTACGGGCCCGACAAGAACCTGCCCAAGCTCCTGAGCTGGCTCCGCGACCTCGGCGACCGCCCCTCCCTCCTCGGCGGTGTCCCCGAAACCCCACCGCCGGACAGAACGACGAGCCCCCCACCCCCACGCACCGCACACGGAGCTCCCCAGCCGGTGAGCGGCGCCGTGAAAGCACTCGCGCCTCCCTCCCGGGCATCGCCCCGCAGGCACCACCGCTCGTGACGACAGCCCCGCCCGAAGCGACCACAACGCCCCTTCCCCTTCTCCGGAGTTACCCCTGCAGCACCCCGATTTCGAGCTGTACGACAACGTCGGGCGCACCGCGGAGCAGATCCGAGCCCACCAGACCGGCTCGGCCACCACAGACGACCTGCACCGATGGGCCAAGCGCGACGCAGAAGCCTTCCGCGCCCGACATTCACTGACAGCCGCGCCGCTCCCCGTCCCAGACCTGAGCCCGTACCGGGAGGCACTGGACGCCGCCGACACGCCGGCCGAGTTCAGCACCGTCCTCAACGCACTGCTGGACACGGTCGAGCCGTTCCTCGCAGAGGTCATCGACCACCTGGCCCTGGCCGCCCGCTGGAAGAACCAGAACCGCGGCGCGGAGACCGGGTCACCGCCGAAGCTCCTGCGCGACGCGGCCAGCCGTATCTCCTCCGCCCTCGCGATGGCAGCCGAAGCCGACCTGAAGATCCTCCGGGCGCACTACGACCCGCCACCGGATCCCGACCCGCTCACGCAACGCGCCCGCACAGTCCGCGGAACGCTGCCGGGGCCACCCCCGCCCCCGCCCCCGGCTGCGCCGGGCGGCCCCAGCCGATGACCTTGGCGAAGCCCGTGCTGCCGACCCGCACGACCTTGCTGATCGAGACCGCCGGGCAGGCAGCGGGCACACCGTCTGCGGCCCGGCGGTAGCCCTCTGATGCCTGCTGAAGCTGCCAGCGACCTCGACGAGCGGATGCTGCTGCACGACGTGGCCGACCGGCTCAACTCCATCGCCGACCAGCTCCCGCTGCCCGACCAGATCTGCGCAGACCCGGTGCTCAGTGACCTCCTGGGCGACGAAGTCCGCCACCTGGCCCGTCTGCTGGGCTACCTGGCCGGCCAGCACGCCGCGCGTCACCGGGCTGCCGACCGCTACCCCTCCCAGGTCACGGCCGCTCAGCGCCGCCTCGCCGGCGGACTCGCCCGCGCGGCCGAGCCTGCCGGTGCCGCGCTCGCCTCGCTCGGTGCCGCCGTCCACGTGCTCGACACTCTCGCCGACCTCAGCTTCCAAGCGCCGACACCCGGCCGGGCCCGTGCGATGACCACCGGCCACCGGCATCTCGCAGACCGCATCGCGCAAACCCGAACGCATCTCGCCGACGCCGCGAAGCACCTGCGGACCGCCGCCGACACCCGGCCCCCAGCCCCTGCCGCGCCACCCGCGCCTGCGGCAGCCGCGGTCCCCACCCGAACCCACTGACCGTACGCACCCGGAGCACCACATCCCCCAGCACACCCTCGCCCGCCGCACCACGGCCGTGCTCGCCGCCACCATCACGGCCGCTTTCACCGCCACCGCCTGCGCCACCAGCAACAACGCCAGCACCACGGTCAAGACCGCCCCCAGCGCTTCGCCCTCCCCGACTGCCTTGCCGGCTTTGACGAGGAAGGAGGCCCTGGCCCAGATCGCCCACTACTCGAAGATCAACAACGAGGCGAACAAACACCGCAACCGGGCACTCCTGGACACGGTCGAGGACGGGCCGCTCTACGCGATGTCAGTGGCCGACTACAAGGAAAACGAGGGCCTGCCCCAGGCCGACCGCGAGCCGTACAAGCCGTGGTCCTACGACCTCGCCGCCACCGACGTCTACATCCCCCGTTTCCGCGCCGGCCAGCAGCGGTGGTTCGCCGCCGTCACCCGCAGCGGCAAGAAGAAGCAGCACGTCCGGGTGATGGTCCTTGCCCAGCAGGCCACAACGAAGCGGTGGGAGATGGTCGCCGCGGTCGACCTCGACGACCCGAAGAAGCTCCCGAAGGTCTCCCTCGACGCCGACGGCTACGCCACCGCCCTGGACGCCACCTCCAGCAAGGACGTCGCCACGCCGGTCACCACCTTGCGTACAGCCGTCGGCGACAACTTCGCCACGGGCGGCGACCTGAGCGGAAGGAAGGTCTTCACCTCTTCGGAGGCGACCGCCCGGCAGATCAAGGCACACGACAAGACGGTGCACAAGTTCGGCAGCCACGGCGTCACCACGTTCTCGGCCGCCGCCCCCGAGTTCACCGGCAGCTACGCGTTGAAGGCCGCCGACGGCCAGGCCCTCGTCATGTTCGCCCACAACCACACCCAGCGCGACACCGTCTTCTCCGGCTTCGAGATCATCCCGGACAAGAACGACCGCTCCTGGCTCGGCACCACCAACAGCCCCTACTTCACATACGAATTCACCTGCTCCGACGTCGCCGCCGTCCCCACCACGCCGGGCAAGTCGACGCTGCTCGGCTACACCTGCCGCCGCACCGACGCCCACGGCATGACCGCCTCCTCGTGACCAGCGCCACCGACGACCACCCCCACGAGGAACCTCCCGTGCACCTCACCGAGTTCGCCCACGCTCTCGCCGAGCGGCTGCCCGGCTGGCAGCCCTCCCCCCACACCGTGCTCATCGCCGACGAACCGGCGGGCGCACGGATGTGGGACAGCGGCCCCATGCCGTACACGGCCTACGAAGCCGGCGCCCGGCGCACCGTGCTCACCCACCACTGGGGCCTCCAGCTCTACGTCCTGCCCCGCCCCCACCGCCCCAGGCAGTACCTGGTGCTGCCGATGCTGCCCGCGAACACCAGCTACTGGCATGCCCGCGGCATCCGGGCCCCGCGCGGCATCGCCGTTCCCGACGACCCGGTCCGGGCCGCAGCCGCCCTGCACCGCCAACTGCTGCTCGCCTACCGGCTCGCCGCCCCGATCGTGATCCGGCGCAGCAGTCCGGGCCACATGCAGGTCCACGTCGCCTTCGACGACCAGCAGCGCCCCCAGATCCGCTCCGGCTACCTCGGTGCCAACGCCGAACTCCTCGCGCACGGCGGGTTCCTCCTCGACCCCGCGACCGGCGAGTGCCACCTTCCCGACGCCCTCAGCCCCCAGGAGGTACGGCGCCACCTGATCACCGGCCTGCAGCGCCTGCGGCACCACAACTTCCACATCACCCTGCACACCAACGACGGACCACGTACGCACCCGCCCCTGCCAGGAGCAGCCGCTTACAAGGGAAAGCGCCGATGAGCCTGAGCAACGACGCCTTCGTTCACGCCCGCCTGACCACCTGGCAGCGACGCATCACCGAGACCGCCGCCGCCCTCGTGCCTCCCGAGGCCGACAACGCGCGGGCCGCCATCACACCCACCACCGACGAACTGGTCGCCGTGCACAACCTCGCGACCGGCCTCCTCACGGATCTCCGTCAATCCGCCGACAGCCCGATCGCCTCCACGACCGTGGGACGCGAGTACCTGGCGCAGTTGGCGACCGCGCTCGTGCACACCAACCGGGCCGCCACGCATCTGAGCACGGCCCTCACCGGACTCGCCGATACCCACCGCCTCGCCTACCGGCATGCCCCCGCCGCCACGGCCGAAAGCCAACTGGCCCTGACGCTCGGGCACGCGGCGGGGCTGCGCAGTCTGAAACGGGCGCTGCAATCCGTCACCGCTCCCCTACACAGGCCCGCCCCGACGCCGGGCGTCGCCGAGCAACACCAGCGGGCCACCGATGCCTCAGGCCCCCAGTCTCCACGCCGCCGGCCCTAGACCTGTTCCGCTAAGTCCCGCGCGTCCTGGCAGTTTTGGAGTACCTCTGTCCACCCGCTGTTTCATCGCCCGGCCCACCGAATCCGGTTACGACGGCATCTATGTCCACCTCGACGGTGATCCGAGCCAGAAGCTCCCCCTCCTGCTCGCCGCCTACCGATACCGGTTCGGCCAGGACGTCGAGGCCATGACCCGGCACCTCATCGACGACGTGGCCGTCGGCTGGGACGAACTCGGCACCGATCTCCTCGACGACGCTCCGCCCGCACTCGTGAACGCGCTGACCGGCGGCGAGCACTGGCCCAGCCGAACCCTCGACCACCTGGTCACCCCGGACGGCTCCCCGCCGGTCCGCATGTCGGTCACCGACACGACCGCCGGCGAGAGGACATGCAGTGGGGGTACGTCCTGCACCAGGAGGGTGTCGAGGTGATCAGCCTCCTGCACGCGGACATCGGCCCGCTCGTGAGCTGGTCCGTGGACCCGCGCACCGCCTTCAACGACCACCCGGCTGCCTGGTCCTCCCTCGACACCCCGTCCTCCATCCGGACACCGCGCGGAAGCCGGCCTCAAAGCGCTCCTGCCGCAGCCCCGGCACAGGCCAGCCCCTCGCGCCCCGCCGCCCGCCGCTAGTTCACCCTCGTCGTCCCGGAGACACTCCTGTCGACCGGTTCCTTCATTGCCCGCCGCACCAGCGACGGCTACAGCGGCATCGGCGTCCACTACATCGGCCAGCCGAGTCACAAGGTGCCCCTGCTCCTCGCCGCGTTCCAGTACCGCTTCAACCGTGACGTGGACGCCATGGCGCACCACCTCATCGACAGCGTCACCCTGGGCTGGGACACCCTGGGCACCGATCTCCTCGACGGGGCACCCCCCGCGCTGGTCACCGAGCTGACCGGCGGTATGCAGTTTCGCAGCAGGGCCCTCGACAACTTCCTGATCACCCCGGACGGCTCCCCGCCCGCCCGCGAAACCATCACCGCGCAGTCAGCCGCTGAACAGGACTTCGAGTGGGGCTACATCCTGCGCCCGGGGAGCATCGAAGTCATCAGCGTCAGGATCCAGGCGGGCTGGGGACCGCTCGTCCCCTGGGACACCGACCCCCTCACTCGCTTCAGCGATCACCCCGCCCACTGGACCTTCGATAAACCGCCTCCAGTGATTGCGCCCGCCCGCGCTGCCCGGCCCGCGAAGCCCCCATCCAGCACCGCGTCCCGGCGCAACACCACACGCCGTTGAATCACCCGCGTGCCGCGCAGACCATGACCTGGCCGCACCCCTGATCACGGTGGTCATCAAGCTCCGGGCCCGCCTCGTCTTCGCCCAACACCCCACCGCTTTCCCGCCACCACCGATAGGAGATCCGCCTTGCCCGAAGCACCAGCAGAGCCGTTCATGACGATCCGGCACACCATCACCGGCGAGATCACCACCACCGGCTACAACGCCGCCGCCCGGCGGATCCTGCTCCAGGCCGGCTTCGAAGAGACGCCAGGCTGCGCCTGCCGAGCGACGGAACCCGGTACGGAGCGGACGCACGGGCCTGCTCGGCAGCCAGCGAGCTGCTCGTCGCCGGCCATCCCGTGCACCTGGACCGAGCCCTCGGTCGGCCGGTGAGCGCCGACGGTACGCCTCGGTTGGCCCGGTCGCCGATATCGGCACAGTCCGTGATCCGCTCCGAGAGCGGCCAGCCTCTCCAGCGCATCGCCAGCCCCGCCCGCACCCGTACCTGTTGAAGGGGCCTCGTTTTGACCACACCCGGAACGCCTACCGGTCCAGCGCGCACCAAGGGCGGCGAACTACGGGCCAAGGTGGCCCGACTGCTCGCCGACCGGCCGGCGGATACGCTCACCATCGGGGACATGGCCAGGCAGCTGGGCCACTCCCACGGCGCCGTCCGCAACGCCGCCCTCACCCTGGTGCGACGCGGGGAGGCCGACCAAGGCGGAACCGGACAACCGGAGTTCCGCGCGAACGCGAAAACCGCCGCAGCCGCGCAGACCGCTGTGATCAGCCCACCGGGCACCCACTCTCCCCGCGTCCAGGCGGCCACGGCCCGCACGACCATTCCCGCAGCAGCCACGCCCAGGCAGACCGGCCCGATCCGCCGCGCGGGGGGCCAGGTCTACCACCCCCGGGAGCTGGCCGATCTGCCCGACGTCGAGGCGTTGAATCGCTTGCGCGACGCCGACGTGCCGGTGCTGCTCTACGGCCCTCCGGGCACCGGCAAGACGAGTCTGGTCGAGGCGGCGTTCCCGGACCTGCTCACCGTCGCTGGTGACGGCGACACCACGGTCGGCGACTTGATCGGCGAGTACACACAGGACGACGCGGGAGCCTACGTCTTCCAGTACGGTCCGCTGGTCACCGCGATGACCGAGGGCCGCGCCCTGCTGATCGACGATGCCACCTTGATCTCACCGAAGGTCCTGGCGGCGTTGTATCCCGCGATGGACGGGCGCAGGCAGATCCAGGTCAAGGCCCACAAGGGCGAGACCATCAAGGCCGAGCCGGGCTTCTACGTGGTGGCGGGCCACAATCCCGGCGTCCACGGGGCGGTTTTGACGGAGGCGCTCGCGAGCCGGTTCAGCGTGCAAATCCAGATCGGTACGGACTATGACCTCGCCCTGGCGCTGAGGATCGATGCCCGGGTGGTCCGGGTCGCCCGACACCTCGCCCGCCAAGTCGAACTCGGCGAGCTGGGCTGGGCCCCCCAACTGCGAGAGCTGCTCAGCTACCAGAAGACCGAGGCCGTTCTCGGCACCAAAGCCGCGCTCGCGAACCTGGTCGGCATCGCCCCTCTGGAGGATCGCGACGCCGTCGCCGCTGCCGTCATCAAGGCTGCCGGCGTCAAGGAGGTCCGCCCCCTCACCCTCGGCAAGCAGCTTTCCGCCTCGGCCGTCCGGCAGCCCCCGGGCAGCACCGGCTCCGCGCACCGGGGCCGCTCGCGATGAGCGCCCACCACCACGTCCAGTCCCCCGCCACCACGCCGGACGACGACGCCGACCTCGCGCGATGGGACGACGACGGCGCCCCGCCCGCGCAACCCCGTTCCTCCCCGGCCGCGTGGCTGCGCGTGGGAGCCGAACTCGGCGATCGGCTGGTCGCCCTCTCCGGCCGCCAGGACCTCCTCGTCACCTGCCGCCCCGGCACGCGCAGCGGCGCACCGGCCGCGTTCTTCCCCACTCTGGGCGAGGTCGAGTTCGACGCCGGCCTGTTCGCCCCGCTCCAGCCCCACGAGATCCATCCGCGGATCGTGGGCGACGAGGAGCGGTATCCCGCCGCCTGGGGCGTGTTCGTCCACGAGGCCGCGCACGCGGCCCACTCCGTCTGGACGGCGCCTGCCGGAGCGAACCCCCGTGTCGTCGAGGCCGCGCTCCTGCTGGAGGAGAGCCGTGTCGAAGGCGCACACCTGATCACGCGGCCCACGGACCGCACGTACCTGCGCACCAGTGCCCGAACCCTGGTCATGCCCGACATCGCCCACCCCACCCTCAAGGGCATCGAGCACGCCGCCGCCGTGGCGGCCCTGGTCCTCGGCCGCCGTGACGTCGGCATCCTGGACGCCGGCGAGACCCGGGCCGTCGCCGATCTGTGTGAAAAGGTGCTGGGCGCAAACCTGCTGGCCACACTCACCCGCATCTGGACCGCAGCCCACCAGTGCGCCGACCACGATGCCACGACCATGCTCGCGCACGCTCAAGAATGGTGCGACGCTCTGGACACTGCGGCCCCCGCCCTGCCCGTGCCGGAGAACCTCACCGATCTGCTGTCCGGCGCCGTGGGGGTCGTCATGGACAGCACGGCAGCCACCGACGCCGCCGACCTCGCGGCACATGCCGCAGCGACCAACGCCATGGCCGCGCAGTCCAAGGAGCAGGCTCAGGACCGCGCCCAGCGGGCCGGCCAGCGACGCAAAGCCGCCGCCACCGCCAAGTCGGTCTTCAACGCCCGTGGCACCACCGTCACCCCCGACGGCACACCGGCGCCCTACGGCAACCCGGTCACCGGCACCCGCAGGCCCACCGCCGCCGAGCAGAGTGCCGCCGCGCGCCTGAGCCGCGCCCTGCGTGCCGCCGCCTACCGCGAGCGGACCGAGGAGCGGACCACCAGCCCCACCCCGCCCGGCCGCCTCAACATGCGCGCGGCCCTCGCCCGCGACGCTCAGCGCGCGGCCGGGTCGGTCCCCACCGCGGAACCGTTCACCCACACCCGCCGCCGGAACTCCCCCACACCACCGCTGCGTGTGGGTATCGCCGTCGACGTCTCCGGCTCCATGCGTGCCGCCTGCGCGCCCGTCGCGTCCGCTGCCTGGATCGTGGCACGCGCAGCAGCCCTGACCGACCCCGACTCCCTTACCGCCACCATCGCCTACGACAGGCACCTGACCGCATTGACCCGACCCACCCACCGAGCACCAGAGCGCGTGACGACGTTCGACGCCAACGGCGGCCACCACAACCTCGGCGACGCCATCGACGCACTCGACCACGGCCTCGAACTCAGACGCCCCGGCGCCGGCCGCCTCCTCGTGATCGTCACCGACGCCCGGTACGGCAGCGACGAAACCGCTCAAGCCGTCACCCGCGTCAAGCAGCTCACGACCGCCGGCTGCGCCGTACTCCAGCTCACCCTCACCGCGAAGTCCCACCACTTGCCGGGGACCACCTTGCTGCACCTGCCCCAGCCCTCGAGCGCTCCCGTCGCCATCGCCACGGCGGCCACAGACGCCATCCGCAGGACACGCTGAGACAACACAGAAGACAGAAAGCAGGAACAACCACGTGGCAATACGTACGACCTGGACCGTGGAGCACGCCTGCTCCCACAGCGTGGATCACGATCTGTCCCATCGTCCTGCCGACCAGAGGGCGGGCTTTGCCCGCTGGCTCGCGTCGAAGGACTGCACCGACTGCTGGAAGGCAGCGCGCGATACCGGATCCGAGTCCAAGCAGGAGTGGCTCGCGACGAAGCGGGCCGAGGAGCAGGAGGCGGCCGTCGCGTGGGCGCAGCAGTTCGGCATGCCGCAGCTGGAGGGCTCGGAGAAGGCCCTGGCCTGGGGTGAGCGCTCCCGTCACCAGCTGATGACGGCCGCGTACACCGCGCTCGTCGTGGAGGGCACGTGGGACGAGGCGGACTGGGCGGAGCTGGAGGAGAAGGCCCGTACCGTCACCCGGGCCGGCTGGTGGATCGATCAGCGCGACGCCGAAGGTCCTGACCTGCTCGAACTCCTCGACGCAGCCGGTGAGGCGGACCGCGGGACGGAGAACCCGTTCCGCTGATGGCGGGCAACATAGCCGGAGACCGCCGGTTAGCCAAACCGGCGTTCCTCCGGACCATTGTTCCTCCCACCCCGCCACCGATTACGCGGAAGGAACTGCATGTCCCAGCCTCCACCCACGTCGGCGTTCGCGCCGACGCCTGACCCGCTCACACCCGACCGGGACGTCACCCACGCCCACTTCCAGGCCGGTGACACCGTCGTCATCATCAAGGGGGTGGCCGGCGGGGAACTATGGGGTGACGCGATGCGCGTCGTGGCCCCGTCCTGGCACACCCCGACCGACGAGGACGGGTGGCGGCTGCGGGACGCGACCGGCGGCGCCCAGTCCTACGTCACCGCCCACCCCCGCTACCTCCTGCACCTCGCGCGCCGCTGCCCGGACTGCCTGATCCACCTGCGGGCCATGGAGGAGACGCTCCTGGCCCGGTTCGCCGGCCGCGACGAGCTGATCGACTGCGGCTGGTACACCACCACCGCCCTGGGCCAGCTCGTGCACATCTCCGACGTCCGGAGCGGCCGGTGATCGCCGTCCGGCGCAACGCCCACCGATCTCCGTAGGAGAAACGTCTCCTTGCCCCGTACTGACCGCTTCCTGGACATCCGCCGCGACCCGCACTCCGACGAACTCCTCGCCCGCGGCGGTGACTCCGAGGCGCACAGCATCCTCCAGCGCGCGGGTTTCGTCGCCGTCGTCCGCCTCCACGAGACGTACCACCGGGCGCCCGCCGCCCGCGCCAAGGACGACGAGTCCCGCCTCGCCACCAACGCCGTCGCACGCCTGCGGGCAGCCGGATACCACGTCGACTGCGACCCTCTTTTCGACTCCGATGCCCGGCCCGTGCGCTATCCCGCCCTCGGTGCCTCGGTCTCCCGCCTCGCCGAGCGTCTGCGTGAAGCCACCGATACCGACGAAGCAGCCTCCATCCTCACCGAATTCACTGCGCCTCACGACGGCGTCCTCGCCGGGCTGGATGACACCCTCGGCGCCCTGGCGGACTTCTTCGACGGCCTCGGCAACCCCTCCGACCCCTACACCGCCCGGCGCCTGCGCTACCTCGCCGACGAATACGTACGCGTCATCCGCTCCGACCTCGCACACACCCACGAGCGGCTGGCCGACCGGTACAGCCCTCACCCCGGCCGCCGGGCCTGTGCCGAACAGGTTCCCGACCACGAGACCGAACGATCCGCGGTGTGCGCCTGCCCACCACCGCCGCGTGCGCTGCCGGCCCCGGCGCCCCTGCCCGTCAGCGCCACCCGCCTGCGCCGCTGACCCCCTGCAACTGCCCAAGGACACCATGCACGACCACGACACCTCCGAGCGCCTCGCCTCGTACGCCGACGTTCTTGCCGGTGAACTCCCCGATACCTGGACCAGCTTCTATCTGGAGCCGGATGCCAAGGACGACCTCGCCGAACTCGCCGACCGCATATGGGACCTGGACCTGGTCGCCGCCTCCCTCGCCCAGCATCCGCTGAAGCAAGCGGCCGTCCTGAGCCGGCCCGACGGCGCGCAGCTCGTCATTGTGGACCGGTACGACGAGCGCGACGGGTTCCTCGTCGCCCCCGTCGCCCCGCACGCCCTGCCCGACGAGGCGTACCGCGCCGTCCGCGAGCCCAACGGCATCGCCCTGGCCGACGACCCGTTCCTGGGCGCCGAGCAGGTCGCCGGCGACCTGCTCGCCCGCTACGACCGCGCCCTCGCCCAGGCCCGTCACAACGCCCTGGGCCACATTCGGCTCTCCCAGCCGGACCGGGTCGTCCTGACCTGGCAGGCGGACGGCAGCATCGCCACCGCACCCGCCGACGACCGCGCCAGCGCTGTCCTGATAGCCCACGGCTTCGTCCATGATCCGCAGAGCGGCATCTACCGCCTGCGCGGTGACGACACCCAGGCCCAGGCCCGGACCCTGCGCGAGATCGGCCCGCGCCTGGACGCGCTCGGCATCAGCACCGCTCTGCAGCATCCTGCGGGTCAGACCGCGCCCGCCGCCGCGCCCGCTACCGCGCCGCCCGTCGCCGCCAACGCGCGCACGACGACCGCCCGATCTCGGTGACGCAGACAGAGCCCGACTTCTGGGTGCTGGAGTACGTCACCATCACCAGGGACCCCCGCACCGACCTGGTCGTGGCCTTCGGTGGCACCGAGCAGGCCGCGGACATTCTCCAGCGAACCGGGGGCTTCCTCTCCGCCCCCGGACCGCGTGATCACCGGCTGCCGCACGGCCTGCCCGTCGAGCAGCAGCGGCTGAAGGCGACCGCCACCTCGCACGCTCTGCTCGCCGCCGGGCACAGCGTCTACCTCGACCCCGCACTGAACATGCTGGTCGTCCCGGACGGTGAACGCGAGGCCGCCCTGCGCTACCTGGCGGGACTCGCCGAGCGAGCCGCTACCGCCACCACCGGCAGCGAGGTGGCCGAGGTCCTCACCGAGGTCGCAGCCCCCGTCCAGGGGCTGCTGCCCCTCGTCAGAGAAGTCGTCGTCCGCGTCTGGATCGCCGCAGACGACTTCCAGGAGGCCGCGCCCCTCGGGAAGACCGATCCCCTCGCGCGGCTCGGAAGCACCGCCGCCTCCATGAGCGAGGCCGCGCGCGCCATCCTCCACGCCCGCAACCACGCCGCACGCTCTGGACAGCGGCACGGCCACTGCCTCACCACTGCCGGCGGGCCGCGCCCGGCCTGCGGAATCGCGCCGCCGCTGACCGCGGAGAACCTCACGGCCAACCTGGCCGACGGATGCGGCAAGGACGTCGAGACCTACATCAAGGCTCTGAAGACCAATCGGTTCCCCCCTTGCCTGCAGCGTCGGCCGCCGCACCCCGTGTGGCGCCTGGGCGGTCCCGGTACCGCGGCGGGACCGCCCATCTCACCGACCCCGAACCGGAGAAGCCCGTAGCAACCCGCACACCCCCACCGATCAGCACCCGGCTCAAGCCCCGACTCGCCACGGCCCTCTTCCGCCGCTATCTGCGCTCCTGCATTCCGACCGGCCCCGACCGCACCTCCCCGCTGGCCGGCGGCCGTCCGGAGGCCGTCCTCTCCGAGTCACAGCGCCTCGGGCAGCGCCACCCCTGACCGTCCACCGACCCGGAGGAGCATGACCCACCCCACCCCCTACCTGGAGCAACTGGCCGACGCCATCGCCCGCCAGCTCGGCCAGCTCGCCGACCACCTCTCGCAGCTTCCCCCGCCCGAGGCCGCGCAGGTCATCGCCCGCGTGCTCGACCCGGACAACGGAGTCCTCGGCGGCGTCACCCATCTCGTCGCCGCCAGCAGCGTGTTCGCCAAGGACCAGGCAGAGCGCGGCGCGCTCCCCGCGCAGGTGTGGCTCGCCCTGGGCCGTGCCTCCAACGAACTCGGCGACATCACCCTCGATCTGGACGAACACAAAGACACCCTCCAGCGCGTCGGCGCCCAGCCCGCTACTACGGCGGCGAAGCCTCCGGCGCCCGCACCGCTCGTCGTGCGGCGCCACCGGTGAGGAAGAAGCAGTGGCAGGGCTGGGGACCCGGCGAACAGGCCGAGCAGCACTACCTCGTCCAGCCCCGTGCGCTCGCCGGCGGCGGCGATGTCCGGCACGTCTCGGAGTTCCTGCGCGCGTCCGGCTGGCGCGACAAGTCCAAGACAGGCGGCCCCCTGTACATGGAGAGCCCGGACCGCACCGTCCGTGTCGCCTACGACCCCTACAGCCTTCCCGGCGGATGGACCATCCACGGCCGGGCGGGCAGGGCGAACGGCGAGTGGTCCGCCCACCTGGGCCGGCAGACCCCGGTAGAGATCGTCGCGGGTCTGACCGACGCCCTCACCCGTCCCCGTTCCGCCCACGCCCCCAACATCTGGGCCCCGCTGCTGGAGCAGGACTGGCACACCCGGTTCGAGGGCCAGCACTACACGGCGACGAGCCCCGACGGCACCGCGTGGATGCAGTACTGGCAGAGCCTCGACGGGGCGGCGATGTGGTGGACCGGCGCGCAGGACACGCAGGGCAACGGCTGGACGGCCACGTTCACGCCGAACACCCCGATGCACCTGGTGCAAGCCTTCTCCAGCGAACTCGCCAGCCCGGACCCAGTGTTGCGCCCGCGCGGACGCGTGCCGATGAGCGCGCAGATCCGTACCTGGTCCGTGTCCGTGAAGCCCTCCGAGCTCAGTGCCTGGCAGCAGGCCCGTATCACGGCGGCCCGCGCCGCCACCTGGGCCCGCAACAGCGCCGGCAGCACCAGGCCGCGCACCACCGCCCGCCCCTACGCCCCGGCCGGCGGCGCACTCACCCGCCGCTGACCGCGACCGTCCCGCCCCGAGGAGCCCGATGCCCGCACTCACCCCGGACGCCATCCGCACCCTGACCGAAACGCTCGCGGACCTCACCGACTACCTGCGCGAGAACCCCGACCCCGCACAAGCCCTCGCCCTCGTCGAGCCCCTCCTCGACGAGTACAAGGGACTGCCCGCCCAGTTCGCCGACACGCTGCGCGCCCTCGCCCGCGCCATACAGGAGAACCCGGACACACCGCGCACGACGCAGGGCGACCTGCTGATCACCGAGCTGCGCACGGCCGCGTGGGAACTGGCCGACCAGCACACCCTCCACTACGTGCTGGACGATCTCCGCGACCTGAACGGCAGTTCGCCGGCGAGCGAGCAGGAGTCCTGCCTGTGCCGCTGAGCGAACGACAGCTCGCCGCCTTCGCCGACAAGCACGCCTGGCAGATCCCCTTCGACACCAGCCCCCGCCATCTCGCCGGTCCCGGCGACGCACGGCACATCACGCACGGGCTGGCCGTCGCCGGATGGCAGCGCACCTCCGACCCGCTCAGCCCCGAGATGGTTCTCGCCAGCCCCGACCGCCGCTACAGCCTCGGCTTCGATCCGGGAGCCGGCATGTTCGCCTGGTGGCGGCTGTGGGCGGAACGCACGGACAACGAAGACGGCTGGTACGCCTACTTCGGCGAACTCGCCCCCGCCGAGATCATCTGCGGGCTCACCGACGCCGTCGTCACCTCCACGCCCTCGGCAGACACCACCCCTTTGGACGTGCTCGACGCCGCGGGCTGGCTCATCGACGCCCAGGGCGCGGCCAGTTCGCCGGACGGAACGTGTCGCGTTGAACGGCGCGTCGAAGAACGCGACGACTCCGAGGTGTCCTGGCACATCGAGGTGCGCGATCCCGACCGTGGCCGCTTCGGTCCCCGCCTGTGGGAGGCACGGTTCGCCGCCCGCACACCCCGGCCACTGGTCAACGCCTTCGTCACTGCGCTCGCCGACCCCAGCCCCCTTCAGCGCGGCATGCACGATCGCACCGCCCACTACAGCGTCGTCCAGGAGCCCAGCCCACTCACCCCCAAGCAGGTGGTCGAGGCACACACCGCCCGGCTCGACGCGATCCGGGTCCGGGCGCGTGCCGCCCGGCGCCAGCACAGCCGGCCCGCCACGCCCCCTGCCCCAGGCGCCACCCGGGCACCGGCACGCCGCTGACCTGGAAGGACACCCCCGCCCATCCCCACCTTCGACCACCACGCACACCGCGACTTCCTGCGCCACCTCGACCACTACATGCGGGACAGCAAGAAGATCCTCGGCGCCTGGGACACCTACTCCGACGAGCACACCGACCTCGACGGCTGGCCCTACGACGACCACGCCTACGGCCTGCGCGCGAGCCAGCGCGACGCAGACACCGCCGAAGCGTTCGAGCCCCTCCGCTACGGCGCCCGGCACCTGCTGGCCACCGCCGAGACACAGCTGACCCAACTACCGGAGAAGACGGTCCAGAGCCGCTGGGTCTACCAACTGGGCGTCCTGGGCGACGCCCTGGACCGGCTCGACGGACTACACCAGCAATGGCTGCTCACCCGCGACGCCCTCCCCGCCACCGCCAAGCCCGGCACACCGGACTTCGACGACGCCCTCGCCGAACACCACGCCGAATCGTGGAGCTACCTCGACGACTGGGCCACCCACGGCACAGCGCTCCGGGAGATCAACACAGCAGCCCGCAAGGCCCCTTCTCCTCTGGTCCCCACATCAGCCCTCGCACCCGTCCGGCGAATCCTGGCCCGGAAGTGACCATGCCCCCGACTCCCGCGACCGGAAGCATCTAGCTCTTGCCCCCTTCCTCCTCCAGCAGCAACACCGACGGATACGACCTCGTCCTGCGCCTCCTGATCGGCGTACTCGCCGTCGTCGTCCCCCTCGCCCACCTGGCCTGGCTGTCCGGGAACATCACCGCCTACCTCACCGGCACCAGCTGGGCCCCCTACCAGCCGACCAACGCCCTGCTCCACCCCGAGCAGGTCTGGCCCACCGCAGGCGAAACGTCCCTGCTGATCGGGGCCCGCATCGTCCCCGTTCTCCTGCTCCTCGCCCTCGGGGCGGGGGCGGGCGTCCTGTGGGCCCGGCACAAGAACCGCAGCGGCGGGCGGAAGAAGAAGGTCACCGACATGGCCAAGGCCCGGGACATCGAGCCGCTGATGGCCAAGGCGATCACCGACAAAGCCCGCTCCCTGCGCCCCAGCCTGAAGGACATCAAGCACATCGACGCGAAGGACACCGGCATCCTTCTCGGCAACCTGCAGGGCAGCCGCCACGAGGTGCGGATGGGGTTCGAGGACGTCGCCGTCGCGATCATGGCGCCCCGGTCCGGGAAGACCACCTCGCTCGCCATCCCCTCCATGCTCGGCGCACCCGGCCCGGTCCTGCTGACGTCGAACAAGGCCGCCGGCGACGCCTTCACCACCGCCTACGAGGCAAGAGCCCGGGCGGGGACGGTGTGGACCATGGACCCGCAGCAGATCGCGCACGCCGAACGCTCGATGTGGTGGAACCCGTTGGCCGGCGCGAGAACCCTGGACGGGGCGAACCGGCTCGCCGGACACTTCCTCGCCGCCTCCGTGGACGCCTCCCAGCAAGGCGACTTCTGGTCGAAGGCCGGCAGCAACATCCTGTCCCAACTACTGCTGGCCGCAGCGCTCGACGAACGCCCGATCACCGACATCATGCAGTGGCTCGCCTTCCCCGCCGACCGCACGCCCCTCGACATCCTGCGCGACCACAAGTTCACCGCCGTCGCCGCGCAGCTCAAGGGCACCGTCGAAGGCCCCCCGGAGACGAGGGACGGCATCTACGAGACCGCCCGGCAGTACGCCTCCGCGCTCCTGAACGCAGAGATCGCCGCGTGGGTGACCCCGCAGAAGGACGTCCCGGAATTTAGGCCGGAGCAATTCGTCACGTCCACCGACACGCTGTTCCTGCTCAGCAAGGACGGCGGAGGCGGCGTCTCAGCGCTCATCGCCGCGTGCGCGGACTCGGTGATGCGGGCCGCGACCGCGCAGGCCGAACGCGTCGGCGGGCGCCTGGATCCGCCCATGCTGGCGATCCTCGACGAGGCCGCCAACGTGTGCAAAATCAGCGACCTGCCGGACCTGTACTCCCACCTCGGCTCCCGCGGGATCATCCCGATCACCATCCTCCAGTCCTACCGCCAGGGCCAGAAGGTCTGGGGAGACGCGGGCATGGACGCCATGTGGTCCGCCTCGACCGTCAAGGTCATCGGCTCCGGTATCGACGACCCCGACTTCGCCGACAAGCTGTCCCGCCTGATCGGCGACCACGACGTGGAAACCACGTCCACCTCGCACTCGGAGTCCGGCAAGAGCACGTCGGTCTCGATGCGGCAGGAGCGGATCCTGCCCGCCGACGCGATCCGCGCCCTGCCCAAGGGCACGGCCTTGTGTTTCGCCACCGGCATGCGCGCGGCCATGCTCGATCTTCGGCCGTGGTACCGGGAGCCCGGCGCGGGGGAACTGTCCGCGGCGTCCGCCCGCGCGTCGCAGGCGATCACCGCCCGCGCCGTCGCGAAGCACACGCCAACGCAGTCCGACTTCCAGAAGGCCGTGTGAGCGACGCCCTGCTGCACCTGGTGCCGGTCCACTCACGGCAGGCGAAGGAGTTCGTGCGGACCTGGCACCGCCACCACCCGCCGCCCGCCGGACAGGTCTTTGCCGTCGGCGCCGCCGACGAGACCGGCACCCTGCGCGCCGTCGCGATCGTCGGCCGGCCCGTGGCCCGCCACCTCGACGACGGCGTCACCCTGGAAGTCACCCGGACCGGCGGCGACGGCACCCGCAGCGCCAACTCGCTGCTCTACGGCGCATCGTGGCGCGCGGCGAAGGCCCTCGGGTACCGGCGCCTGGTCACCTACACCCAGGACGCCGAGAGCGGCGCATCACTGCGCGGCGCCGGGTGGCACATCATCGCCAGCCGCCCGCCCCGGGCCGGATGGCACACCCCCTCCCGCCCACGAACCGACCACGGCAACGACCACGTCACCCGCCTGCTGTGGGAAGCCCCTTGACCGAGCCCGCTCCTGCACGGCAACCGGCCGACCATCGTCCAACTTCCCGTACTGCCCCGCCCCCGGAGTTGTCCTGCACACCGCCGACCTGACCGAACACACCCGCCTTCTCGGCGAAGTGGCCCCCGCCCTGCAGGAGTTGTCCGCGCAGGCAACACGGATCCGGGAGGGCGAGATCGCCAAGCCCGTCCGAGAGATCACGCCCCTGAGCCTGCAGGTGCACGAGCTGGCGATGCAGTGCACACGCCAGCTCCACGACCTGTCGGTCAGCCAGTACCCCGCGATGAAGGGCGGCGCCGACAACCTGGCGCGCCTGGCCGGTGCCTGCGCTCAAATCTCCCTGGCCGCCACGCTGTGCCACCTCGCCATCCACCACCGCACCGAGATCCTGCTGTCCCAGGACGCCGACTCCACCCACGCGACCAGCCGTGATCAACTCCGGCGTGCAGGTGACGAGATGCGGCGAGCGGCCACCACCTATCGCGCCGTGGCCCGACAGCTCGCCCGCCGCCTCGCCTCGTTCTCGGAGCGCGCCGAGGACCGGCAGCTCACATGCGACGCCCGCCGGCACAGCCCGCAACAGGCCCCCGCCACGTCACCGGTCCCCGCCACCCGGCGCCGCGTATGACGACACCGTCCGAGGGACTCCTGTTCGACGTAGCCACCCCGCGGACGCCCATCGAGCGGCTGCTGCTGCTCGCGGACCAGTACGTGCAGCACAACGACATGCTCGACCGTCTTCTGCGGGCCGGGCCATCGTCCGAGCTCGACGCCCACGCCGGTTCCGCAGAGCAACTCGCCGCCGCGACCCGCGCCGCGATCAAAGCGGTCGCCGACGAACGTCTCTTCCACAGTCACGAGCTGTCGGACGCGGTGGTCCGCCTCCAGCAGCTCGCCTTCCTGAGCAGCGCATCCGCGGACCACGGGCCCCACACGGCCCGCACGCTGACCGCCCTGGCACCCGAGGCGGCCATGGAGTGCGCCGGCACCCTCGCCTACGAGATACGACACCGACGCGGGAGTACCGGCAACGTTCCGGACTACCGGCTGGCCTCCGCGCACCGCACCGCCTTGTGGGAGATCGGCTGCGGGAACGTCGTGGCCACCAGTTCCCTGGGCCGGCAGTACGTCCGCTACCGCAGCGAGCGCAAGACCGCGTACGTCTCACCGCGGCCGGCATCAGCGCCCTGGCCGCCGCCATCAGCAGCCCGCACAGCGCAAGGCCCCCCGGCACGACACCCGCGCCCGCCCCCGCGGAGTCAGCCGCCCGGACCCGCTGACCGATCCTCCGGAGTCACACCGCCCGATGCCTCTGCTCGACTTGGCAGAACAGGTACAACAACTGCGCACGTTGGCTCGTGAGTTCGAGGCCCTGCACGCTCGCGTCCGGGACCTCTCCTATACCCCGGGCACCGACGCACTGCGCCAGATCAGCCCGCTCCTGCTCAAGGCCCAGGACCTGACAGCCACCGTCCTCGTCCACCTGGGCACGCTCGAATCCAGCGCGTACACCAGTGTCGCCGGGAGCCGCTCCAGCCTGGAGTGCCTGGCCTCGGTCGCGGTCGCCTCCTCCCTGGCCGGCAACGACCTCGCCAGCGCGCTGATCGCCAACCCCTACGACGGTGCGCCGTTCCCCGGCTATCCCGCGGACGACGCCGCAACGCGCACCGCTCGGCACACCGCGGCCATCCCGAAGATGACCGAACACCTCGCCGACGCCGCCCACCAGCTCGACCTGAGCGCGACCGGATGCCACTACGTCGCCGCCGGCATCACACGCGACCTTGACGCCGCACGCGAGGAAACGGTCTCCGCGCAGGCGGCTGCCGTCCCCGCACTGACCCGCACCCAGTACGACGCCCTCAAGGCCCTCGCCCTCGGCAGCGGACATCTGTATGAAAGTGCGCAGCGGGGGCTGGGCGCGACCCGTGTGGCCACCGGGGACGGGACCCGCATCTCGATCGCCACCTTCCGGGCCCTGCACAAGCGCGGGCTCGTCGGCCGGGACATGAGCACCCGGCTGTCGCGCGGCCAGAAGATCACCGTCACCAAGCTAGGCCACCAGGCTCTGGCCAGGCCGCGCCCCACGGCCACAGCCGGCCCCGCTCTGGTCTCCACCACGCCTCCCACAATCCAGGGAGCACGCCGGTGACACGCTTCGCGCCCCACGCCCGCGTCCTGGTCTCACCGCGCCGTCTCGCGGGCGCCGGGATCGACCGGCTCGCCAACGCGATCGGCCCGCTGATCGCCCGGTCGAGCGCGCCTTCCGCAACGTCCCCCACCTCGTGCAGGACCTGGACGCCGCGGTCCTCACGCCCGTCCGCGGAGCCGTCGTGAACCCGCACGTGCACCATGCCGGCACCCAGTTCGACCGTGCCGTACCCCGTCGCTGAACGGAACCCTCCACCCCCGATGAGCAACCCGACCGTCCCGGCCGAGCACCTCCTCGCTCTCGCCGCGGACTTCACCCGGCACAACGATGCCTTGGCCGAGATCCGGCTGACCGCCTCCGGCCCCGCCACCGCCCTCAACCACCAGACCGCCCTCGCCCAGCACCTGAGCGACTCGGCGCTGCACATCGTGGACGTCCTCAACGCGCAGTCCATGTACCACAGTCCCGCGATCCACGCCGTGTACGCGCGGGTCAAGCAGCTCGCTCAGCTGACCATCATCGCGGCCGACCATCTCCTGGATGCCGCGGACATCCTCGATGTCACCCGCGCCGGGATCCCCGTCAACGACGACGGTCTGCTCCTGACCTCCCAGCAAGCCCTGGATGAGGCCCGCAGCCGCCTCACCCTCGTGCGGGACCTGACCGCCCTGGGTGCCAAGGACGCGCTGGCCACCGCCGAGCTGTTCATCGCCGAACGGCGCCGTCGGGGCGCCCGCCCGCTGCACCAGCCGCCTGCACTGTCCACCACTCAGGGCGCCGCCCTGCGCGCCATCGCGCAGGGCGAGGTGACGATCGCCGGTGACAGGCCGATCATCCGCAGCGACTGCGTCCGCGTCTCCATCAGCACCGTCCGTTCTCTGGAATCCCGGGGCCTGGTGACCCGCGAGCCATGCTCACGGCGGCACCACGACGAGCGGGTCCACCTCACCGCCGACGGATCCCGCGGCCTGGCTGCCACCTTCGGCCTTCCCCGGCCACCCGTGCCCACCGCCGCCCGTCCCGCGAGCCGCCCGACCGTGACCACGGCACGCGCAGCAACCGGGTGATCCACCTCCACCTCCCGAGGCCGCGCACCTCTGCCGCCGCCTGCCCTTCGGTCCCCGTCAGTCCGTTCCGGCCTGCGGCCCCCGAGGCCCGACCGCCGAACCCCTTGGACCGCCATGTCACTTGGGGACATCCCCGATGTGTTCATCGGGTCCACCGACGACGGGCACACCTTCGTCGTCCTCAACCGCCGCATCCGCAACGCCGACCGGCTGCTGACCGAGGCCGGCTTCCTCGCCCGCGAACACCGCGGCCGCAAGTTCTACCTGCTGCCGCCTGGCACCGCTCAGGACGCGCACGAGCGCGCCGGAGTCGCGATGTACGGGCTCCTGGCCCACACCCACGACCTCATCGACCTTTCCTGGACGACGCGCTGGAACCCCGGCCATCCGGCAGGCGATCCGGACCTGCACTTCCAGTTCCGTGACGGCAGCGTTGCCGTGACCGGCAAGACCACCGCCGCCCGTTCTCTCCTGGAGCAGCACGGTTTCACCCTCACGGCAGACGGCTCGTCGTACCGCCCGCGGGGCGGGCTGCATGAACGCGGGCTGCTCGGCGCTGTCACGGCCGCCGAGACGCACGCATACGTCCACGGTCTCAGCGCCCGCGTCGGCCTCGACATCCCCACACCGACCGACATCCCTCCAGTGGGCCGCCGCCCCGCTGCCGCCACCGGCCCACTGCCCGCGCCGCCGTCCCGTCGCCGCACTCGCTGACCACCTTCACAACGTTGATGACTGCCGCCCCGATGGGAGTTGCCATGTCCTCCGACAATCCGACCGCGCATGATCTCGCCCGCGCCCTCGCCGACCAGCTCCACCCCGGCGCCGCACCCCGCGACGTGACCGTCAGCTTCAGCGCCCGCCGGCAAGCCCCCGTCGAGTACCGCGACCGCGGTCGGGGCGGGCCGGTGACGGTCTACGCCCAGGCCCTGCACGCCACCCTCTACGGCCTTCCCGCAGACGACGAGCCGCTGCCCGCCGCCTTGGACGCGCTCTTGCAGGCCACGCACACCGCGACTGCCCCCGAGCAGGAGACCGCAGTTCTGCGGCAGGTCGCCGAGCAGCTGCGCAACGCCGCCGAAATCATCCAGCGCTACCAGTACCGAGCCCAATGGGACCGGCTCCCCGCCGACGTCGCCAAGCAGCTCAAGGACGCCCACGAACAGGCCGAGCAGATCGCCCGGGCCCTGGACCGCGTAGCTCCCGCCTTCAGCAGCCGGCCCACCACGGAGCCCGTGCCCGGCCCGCACCGCAGTCACAGTCGCAGCACCGCCGCCCTCGCGACCACCCCGACTCCGCCGGCCGGACGCCGCCGCTGACCCCCGGCACCGTCCAACCGCCGGGAAAGGCACCACCACCCTGACCGCCTCCGATCCCCTGCACACCCTCCTCACCCAACCCCGTTGCGCGCTGGGCGTGTTCGTTCCTGCTGGCCTGCACCCGCCCACCGCCGAGCACCGTCAGCTCAACCAGATCGCACAGGCCGGTGCCGACCTGTTCGAGATCGGCCTCGCCCACCATGACGCCGGCCTCGACGGACCCGTCATCCAAGCGGCCTATCGCCGCGCCCTGAGCCGCGGGCACATCCTCGACCGCACCCTCCGCGCGGTCGAGCACGCCGCCGGACTGCGGCCCACCGTCGTCATGACCTACTGGGAACCCGTCAGCCGCCACGGCCCCGAGCACCTGGCCCGCCTGTTCGCCGACGCCGGTGCCGCCGGCGTGATGGTCGTCGACCTTCCCGACCACCAGGCAGAGCGCTGGCAGACCGCAGCGAAGGACGTGAACCTCCGCACCCCACGTCTCGTGCCACGCCACACCGCTGACACCGACCTCGCCACCGTAACCGCCGACGCGTCGGGATGGCTGTACGCACCCGCCAGCACGGCCCCCACCGGATATCGCGGCCCGCTCGACATCCCGGCGCTCGCCGAGTTCACGACACGCCTTCGTGCCGCGAGGCCGCTGCCCGTCGTGTCGGGCGTGGGGATCTCCAGCCCAGCCCTCGCGGCACGCGTCGCCCCGCTGGTGGACGCCGTCGTCATCGGCACCCCGATCGTCCGCGCTCTGACCAGCCACCCCGAGCAGGCCACGGCACTGACCGCCGCCTTCGCCCAGGCGTTGAACCCGCACCCCGCCACGGAGACCCGTGCCTGACTCCACCAACCCGGCCCCGCACCTCGCCCGGATCGTGTCGGAGGCGTCCGCGCTGCAACACGCCCTGCGCCTTGGCCCCACCGACCGTGCCTCCGTCCTGGCCACGCGAATCAACGACGCCCAGCAACTCGCCGGCACCGCCCTGCGGCTGTTCCTCACCCTCGGCGCGCAGGCGTCGCCGCCCTCGCCCGCGGACCTGCTGCTCCTTCACCAGGTCGCGCAGATCGCCAGGGCCGCCCAGGAGGCCGCCGCCGAACTGGCCGCCGCCCTGGCCCGCAGCGTAGAGAACCAGCGCCGGGCCGACACCACATCCGGACGGGTCGTCCTGATCGGGCCGACACCACAGCAGTTCATCGCGTCGGCCGCCGACCTCCTCGACCACATCCCCGCCCTCTGCCACGCCATGTCCCGCGACCGGCAGTGAGAGCGCCCTCGTTTCCCTACTCCCAGGACAGACCATTTCAGATCAGCCCCGATTCCGCGGCCTCTCCCTGGGCGCCGGAGTTCAATCCAGCACGCTCCTCGCTCTGTCAGCCGAGGGCACTCTTCCCAGGGTCGACTACGCGATTTTCGCCGACACCGGATGGGAACCCCAAGCGGTCTATGCACACCTTGACCGGCTGGAAAAAGAGATAGCCGCGCCAGCGGGAATACCCGTACTCCGCGTGTCGGCCGGAAATATCCGCCAAGACGCCCTTGATCCGGATCACCGGTTCGCCTCCATGCCGCTCCACATTCGCAATCAGGACGGGCGGCCTGGAATGACCCGACGCCAGTGCACAGTTATCTGCACCTCTTCTCCTCGTTGATCGCGGTGTTGGTCATCACGATCAAGGAGAGCGAAGTGGATCTACGTCACGAACTGATGGA